>JBGTAO010000430.1:0-1726 GCA_041749835.1 Gemmata sp.
GGGTTGGACGGCCGTCCTTCGTCGCCCTGGGGCCTGCTGGCATGGACCTGGTCGATGGTGACCGCTTGACACCCTATCCAAACAAGTTTGTTTACGATTTGCGATTCAGCCCGGACGGCAAGCGTCTAGCGCTGGCCGCCAGCGGGAACCCAGCCAGCGTGCGAGTGAATGAGGCCATCGTCAGCGAGGGTACCTTCGTGGGCCAGTTGGCATTCAGCCATGATGGGGCCCGGTTGATGCTCGCCGCCCAAAGGAATGGGGTTTGGGTGGTAGAGGTGGATGGCCGAGAGCAACCCGACCCTGCACTTACTGTACGCCCACATAGCCTCCGGTTCAGCCCGGATGGTCGTCGCGTCACCTATGCCGGGAGCCGTACCCGCGGGAGCGAGTCAGTATTCGTGGACGGGGTAGGGGGAAAGAATTACCTCCGTATTACGCAGGGGAGCCCGACCTTCAGTCCAGGGGGTGAGTGGATCGCGTATGCGGCATACGGCAAAGAGATCCCACCTGCCAGGAAAGGCGCTACCAAGACGAGTATGAGCAAGTGGCGACTGGTGGTCGGCGATGCCGAGGCTGGAAACTACGACGAGATCTGGGCGGCAGCCGGGTTCGTGTTTGACGGGTCGGACTCGTTCTATTTGGTGGCTGTCCGTGGGAGGAAGTTCTTTCGAGTCGAGTGCCGCATCGTGCGGGAGTGAGAGGGATTGCACTTACGTGAAATCCCGATCTTGACGGCCTACTATTTCGCGGGCGATGGGAAGAAACAGCAATCCCAGGAAGAACTGGCAAGTCATTTCGGCGTCACTCGGGAAACAGTTCGGTATGCCCTCGACGAGGTCAGAAAACGCTACGAACGGTTCCTCAGGCAGGAAATTCGAGATCAGGTTGGGTGCGAGGAAGATGTTGAAGCGGAACTGAGTAAAATGTGCTGAGAGAATCCCACCCACTCAGATCACTCACAGATGGGTGGTGATGTGCATAAGGTCGGGCCTTGACCGGATTCGCCAGACCCGATCCTCAACTTGGCCGGAACAGGGTTTAGTGATTGACTCGTTCGAAGTCGACTCCCACTTCCTCCAGCTCCCGCTTGAGCCGGTCGATGTCGGCCAACCAGTACTTCTGGTGTTGGTGCCGCTCGTAGATGCCGAGGAACTTGCCGATGTTCTCCAGGGCTTTGAGAGCAGCCCCATGATCGCGATCGTGTGCAGCCTGAAGGTAGATCTGCTTGAAGCGCAACACCACCCAGTCCGCATCAAGTTCCAGTCGATCCAGACGCTCACACTGGGCCCGATCGACCATTTCCCGAATCTCAGCATTCCTCAGCAGCTTGTGGGCACAGCTCGCGGCCACCTGCTCGTTCGCAACCGTATACCCCGCTAGCTCATACGCCGCCGTGGCATTCAAATCGATGAGGTACTCTTGAACAAACCGATGCTGTTTCGGGGTCAGTCGCATCAAAGCAGCCGGGGGAAGAACTGATATCGTTATTAACTATGTTATTATAAATATACCATAGATGTTCCTGATGTATCACTCTGACGTCTTCCGAAGACACTGTGGGAGGCTTCGTCTTCTCTCTGCAGAAAGTGGGACAATTGGGACAAACGGGATAGTGTCGGAGATTTCAGCAGGAAAGTACCCACTTTTGTGTACCGGTTACATCTCATACTTCTGGATACTGGGACACAAAACAGGTACAGAATCAGTTCGGTTTGAGGGTTTTGTC
>JBGTAO010000431.1:0-7055 GCA_041749835.1 Gemmata sp.
GCTCGGTTTGCCACACGACCTGGTCCAATCCGTTGCCCCACTGGTGATTGGGACGCACGGATGTTACAACGAGTCTGTTAGATGACTTTCCACCCGTCAAGCACAAAGTCTTACCTTCCTGGATATTTCGTGATGCCCAAACCGAAAGTACTCATCTTGCGTGCACCCGGCACCAATTGTGATCACGAAGTCGAGGTCGCCTTTAGCATGGTCGGGGCGGTTGGTGAACGCATCCACCTCAATACACTCCGCGAGAACCCCCGACTCTTGCGCGATTACCAAATCCTGGTTCTGCCCGGTGGCTTCTCCTTCGGCGACGATATTGCTGCTGGGAAGGTGCAGGCGCTCTACCTCCAGCACTTCCTCTCCGATGCGCTGCGCCAGTTCCGTGACGATGAGAAACTGATCCTGGGCATCTGCAATGGCTTTCAAGTGATGCTCAAGGCCGGGTTACTTGTTCCACCCGATGAAGACGGACCTTTGGCCACGCTCACCAACAACGACACGGGCCGCTACGAAGACCGCTGGATCCACCTCCAAGCCAAACCCGGGAAGTGCCCATTCTTGAAGGGTGTCGATCGCATTCAACTCCCGATTGGCCACGGCGAAGGGAAGTTCGTTTGCCGCAAAGAGTGGATTGCCCGCGGATTGGAGCAAGCAGGCCAGGTTGTGTTACGCTACGTCGATGCTCAGGGCAATCGCGGCGGGTTCCCCATCAATCCCAATGGCTCTCAGGACGATATTGCCGGGATCTGCGATGCCACGGGCCGCGCGATGGGTCTGATGCCTCACCCGGATCGCCATCTCTTTCCGACACAACACCCGCACTGGACCCGGAATGGCCTGAAGCCAGAGGGCGACGGACTGTTGATCTTCCGCAACGCCGTCGAGTTCTTCGGCAAGGACTGATGAAGAGTTGGTCTACCAGAACGCCACAGCCGGCGAAAGCCGGCTGTGGTGTTCCTGCACTTCACTCGGAATTACAGCCGATCGGAATAGCGGCGGCGGTTCTTTCCGAACACGGGCTTCTTTGCTTCTGGCGCTGCTGCTGGCTCGGTTAGGTCGCCATCCGCTGGCTCCGTCTCCCCTGGGGTTGTGCCCAGCTTTTCGATCGGGCCGAAATCATCCTCGACACCCCAGCCTTGTTCGTCTCGCTTCACTGCGGGCGGGGGCGGCGGTGGAGTCGCGGGTACTCGAGAAACCTGTCGCGGCGTGTACCACTCCCCGGGAATCTCATCCTGTTCGATCAGGCGGTTAATCATGACTTCGATTTCTGTCAGTAGTCCGCCTTGCTCGGGTGTCGCCAGGGAGATGGCGATGCCATCACGCCCGATGCGACCGGTGCGGCCAATGCGATGCACGTAGTTCTCGATATCGATGGGCAGATCGAAATTGATGACGTGCGAAAGCCCCTCCACATCGATCCCACGACTCATGACATCCGTGGCAATCAGGTACTTGATTTCGCCGGTCCGGAAAGCGGCCATGATCCGCTCACGTTGAGATTGCGGGAGATCGCCGTGGATCACAGCGGCATGCGCGACCACTCGCTTGAGATCGCGATACAGGTTATCCGCCCAGCGCTTTCGTTCACAGAAGATCAGGCACTGACGTGGCTGCTCCCGCTCAATGACCTTCTTCAGCAAGTGGAACTTCTTGTCGGCATCGACCGTCAGGTACGACTGCCGAATCTTGTCGACCGTGGGCTTCTCGGGCGTCATTTGGAGGTGAATCGGATTGGTCATGTACCGGTTGACCAATCGCTTGATCGTATCGGGTACCGTTGCCGACATCAGCAAGGTTTGCCGCTTCATCGGGCAACGTTTCAAGATGCGTTCGATATCCGGACGGAAGCCGATATCGAGCATCCGGTCGGCTTCGTCGAGCACGACGTAACGCACCTGATCGAGGGACATCGAGCCGCGGCGCAGGTGATCGAGCATCCGCCCGGGTGTGCCGACCACCAGATCACAGCCACGGGTCAGCCCCTGGAGTTGCTTGTTCATCCCGGTACCGCCGTAAACCGGCACAGTACGGAAGTTCTTACTGGGTGAGAGCTTATCGGCCTCCCTGGCGACCTGGAGGGCGAGCTCCCGCGTGGGGGTCATTACGAGGCCAATTGGCCCTTTCAGTTTGTGTGGTCGCCAGCGACTCAGGAACGGCAGGACGAACGCACACGTCTTCCCGGTTCCGGTTTGCGCCTGGCCGATCACATCCTTCCCCAGCAGCGCGGGTGGAATGACGGCTTCCTGAATGGGCGTGGGGTTACTGTAACCAGCATGGTCCAGTGCATCGAGCACCGCCCGCGTGAGCTTGAGTTCGGCGAAGGTCATGGCCGGGTCCGTCTCGGGCGGCGGCGCGGCTTCATGATCGGGATCGGTGTTGAGAGCCAAATCGCTCTCGTCGCACTCCAGCTCAGCATCATCTGTAGAAGAGTCTTCAAGCCCGGCATCTTCGATTGGTTCGTCGAATTCCGAAGTGGTTAGTATGTCGTCGTGGTCTTGGTCGGGGTCGTTACGACCGTCCCCGTTGGGTGGGGGAGTCAACAGAAGCTCCATCGTTTCAGGTATGTCCGCTCAATTGGGGTGTGCGAGTCTGCGGTGGAGCGGACTGACGCGTAGTCCACAGCTCGGCCACTCAAGAGGTGCGCGAACGCGCGACGGAGTGGCGGACAAGGGTGTGCAGCAACACACCGAACTCATCCATCTCACCTATATTAAACTTTCAAAGTACGTTTTGTCTACAGTGAGGTGAATTGCATTGGCAGTTCGAGCGTTCCCGACCGTGTCACGATCGGGCTGATTGCACGAACCGGCGTCGCTCTGCTGCAACATGGCGGGAGCCGCGGGCACCGGCGACGCGAGACGGATTAATCGAGCTTGTTCAGATCAACCCGCGGCGGCACGGGCTGTTCGAGCTTACTTTTCCGCGATTGGTCAATCAGTGCTGGCAAGCCATTCTTTCCGTCGGCAGTTCCCTGATTCAGGTTGATGTTCAGCCCTGGCGAAGCGTTGCGATTGAGTGGAGCCGTGGGATTGGCGGGCTCGATACCACTGGAAAGGTACCAGCACGTGCCGAAGAGCATGGCAATCGAAACGGCAAGAGTGGCACGTGCACGCCGCCCGGAATCTGTTAGAACTCCCGGAGTAACCGGACTCGATTGGGGCATTCCCGTCGGAAGACGAGTGGCCCGCGCCGCGACGAGTGATGCGGGTTCCGAAAGCGAAACTTCGGGGGCAGTCGGCCAAGGAGTCCGCATCTGCGCCTGAAAATAGCTGGAAAGCAACCGATCGAGTTCGTCGGGCGGTTCGCATTTGAGATCGTCGGTGAGAGAGGTCCGGTTCATGATTCTGTCCCGCGCCCAGGGTCACTCGGAGCGAAATCGCCATGTGAGGATAGCCGTTCGGCCAAGCGTTGCCGGGCCCGGCTGAGTCGCATGTGTACCGCGGTGACTGCGATCTCCAAACGATCCGCAATCGTGTTCGCGTCGTAATCGAGCGCATAGCGGAGCGTGAGAATCTCGCGATCTGCCGGTGCCAACTCTTCTAGAACGAGGCGAAGTTGTTCGAAAAGCTCTTCGCGCTCCAACAATTCCAGTGGCATCGGCTGCGAGGATCTCACCCCGTTCAAGAGTTCCGGGGGCTGCGTTCCGTTGCGACGAAACGCACTTTTCGCGTAGTCTTCCGCCAGATTCCGGGCAACTCGTAACAGCCAGGCCCGAGGATTTTGGATCGCCTCCCCGCTTTCCCACTGTTTCCAAAGTCGCAGGAACGCTTCCTGGGTGACATCCATTGCCTGATCGGCATCCATTCGGCGGGCGTACGCCAGGGCCCAAACCTCACGGCTATGCAGTTCGTACAGCGACTCGAACTCCGCCCGGTGGGAGGAGTTTCCGGGGTTGTCCGGGGTGTTCACAAAGCCTGTCGGCATCGCGACGATCAGCCAGCACATTCTCGCAGCCCGGCATCGTTGTCACCAGAAAGACGACGATTTCCGTTCATCCTAACCGATGACCACGAGATTGTCCCGGTGCACAAGCTCTGGATACGGGATGTTGCCCAGGAGGGCCTGGATTTGTTCGCGCTGCTTGCCCTGCAAGCGGCTCGCCCACTCCGAGGAGTAGTTGCTGAGGCCGCGGGCAATTTCGCCGCCCATATCGTCGCAAATCGACACCACATCGCCTTTTCCGAACTCTCCGATCACTCTAATCACGCCCACGGGTAGTAGGCTCTTTCCCTGTTGCGTCACCGCCCGACATGCTCCGGCATCGATCTGAATCGTGCCCCGAGGTCGTGCCGTGAAACCGACCCAACGCTTCCAGGATGCCACGTCCTCGCCGTGCGGTTGGAAGAGCGTACCCACTGCTTCGCCTGCGAAGATGCGATCAAGAATGTGATCGATCGCCCCATTCGCCATGATCACCGCTTCACCCGCAGCCGTTGCCAGGCGAGCCGCACGGAGTTTGCTCTTCATGCCACCCGTGCCAAGCTCGCTAGTGGTGTTGGCAGCCAAATCGGCCACCGTGTGATCGATAACTGGCACAGTTGTCAGTAATCGGGCATCCGGATTGTTGCGAGGATCGTCGGAATAGAGGCCATCCACATTGGTCAACAACACGAGGAGCGGCGCTCGGAGCAAGTTTGTCACCATCGCAGCCAGGTGATCGTTGTCCCCGAACTTGATCTCCGCAACCGAAACCGTGTCGTTCTCGTTGATAATTGGAAGTGCATCGTACTCAAAGAGTGTGCGGATCGTGTTGCGCACATTGAGGTAGCGTGCCCGGCTGTCGAAGTCACTGGCGGTGAGAAGAATCTGAGCCGTATTGACGCCGTGCCGCCCCAGGCTTTCCTGGTACAGTTGCATGAGCGCCGACTGCCCAATTGCCGCACATGCTTGCAAGTGCGGGAGTTCCGTCGGGCGTTTCCGAAGGCCCAGTTTACCGACACCGGCCCCAATGGCACCGGAGGTGACGAGCACAACCTTGCGCCGGGCGGTCCGAACCCGTGCAAGCTGATCGGCAAGCGATTGAATCCGCTGGCGATTCAGTCGCCCGGTTTCATCGGCCAGGACATTGGTACCGACTTTGATGACGGCGATCGGTGCCTGCTGAACGACATCCAGCCGGAGGGGGTCAATCATGACAGTCTTGTGGGAAGCCGCAGTCCGAACTGTTACTGGTATCATGGTTCTAGCAGTCGTAGCGTCCGGTACGATGTCGTGCAACAGGTCTTTTGCAGACGTAACTTGGCTGTAACGCGCGAAATAATGATTTGACGCGACCGTGTTGGGGTGGTTAAGATTTGCCCAGTGGGTGATCGTTCGGTATCCCTCCCCAGCCGTTCGCGAACCGACACCTCGGCCGATCCATCAGTAGAGGATCTCGGCAATGGCAGTGTTGGCGAAATACCGCTGGGTGATGCTGCTGGCCATTACGCCAGTCCTCATCTTATTCACGTCACCGCTTAGGGCGGATGAACCTGTTGGTCCTGCGAAGCCCGCTCCACTCACACTCGCACAACTCCGCACCAATGCCGAGAATGCCGAGAAGGCTGGGGATTGGGAAGTAGCTCTGGCCACCTATTGCCACTTGTATGTTGTGGATCGCGGCAGCCCCGATCTCCGGGAGAAGCTCAGCACGGCGATGCGGCGGGCTCAGCAACTACGCCGCCATCGTGACCCGCAGTACCAGCAGTTTGCATTAAACACTCCGACGACGGGTGCGCTCGATTTGTTTAGCGAAGTGATGACGAAAGTTCCCGTGGTCTATGCCGATAGTGAGCGAGCCACGCCACAACTGCTCTGGGAGCATGGCATCGAGGAGTTGACCCGGGCATTGGGCAGCCCTGTGTTCCGACAGACCTTCCTGGAGAATGCGACTGCCGACAAAGTGGAAGGCTTCCGTTCTGCACTCCGTTTGGCCTGGCACAATCAGACGATACCCGATGCGAAGGCAGCACGTCTCGCGCTCCGAAAGCTAATAATAGCCGCTCAGGAATCGTTCACGCTTCGTGCTCCGGCGGCTTTCGCTTTCGAGCTGGTTTGTGGTGCTTGCGATGGACTCGATGATTACACGGTCTTCCTGGCACCTTCCGAAGTGAACGCGACATCGCAATCCGTTTTGCACGATCTGAGTACCCACGGCGTCTCGTTGGGAATCGTGCAAGGCACGTTGGTGGTTTCGCAGATTGCACCAGGTTCCTGGGCGTCGTTGCATACCGTGCTGCGGAAGGGTGATCGGATCACGCGGGTGAATAGCCGACTTATGGATGATGTGGTCCCGGCGACGCTGCAAGACGCACTTGCGGTGCCCCTCGATGGTTTCCACGAACTGGAAGTCGAGTCCGTGGGTGCGGATATTCCGGCCATCCCGGTTCGTCTGCCGTTGATTGTGCCCACGGTGTTTGGTGTCTCCGTGCTCAATTCCAAAGACGGTATTGGTTACGCCCGTGTGAATAGCATTTCCGCCGCGACACCCCGTGAACTCGATGAGGCGATCAACTCCCTGAAAGCACGCGGTGTGCGGGTGTTGGTGCTCGATTTCCGGGGCAACCTGGGCGGTTCGTTCCTCGCAGGGGTGGAAACCACGAAGCGCTTACTGCCGGCGGGGTTGATCGTCACCACACAGGGTCAACTTTCCGAAGTGAACAATCAACCGTTCTCATCCGACAGCGGGTTGTCGGCACACGATCTTCCTGCAGTCTTGCTCATTGATTCCGAGACGGCATCGGCTGCCGAGGTTGTCGCTGCCGCTTTGAAGGACCATGGCCGTGCCACCCTCGTCGGGATGCCGACCTTCGGGAAAGGCGCGATCCAGTATCCTTTGCGGTTGGTCACGCTCGATGATCCGAGAAGCCCAGGCTCGCCACGCACCAACAAGTCGGGCATTGTTCGGCTCACAATTGCCAAACTGATCGCACCTCGAAGCGGTGCCATCAACGGGGTCGGCGTCACTCCCCACATCCTGGAAGCCGATCCCACTCGCCAACTCGAAGTCGCAGCTCGCAAAGCGCTCGAGCTCTTACCCTCAATGCCTCCGCCAATGCAACCCATGCTCC
>JBGTAO010000432.1:0-7474 GCA_041749835.1 Gemmata sp.
ACCGAAGCAGTTTCGAGAGGAACCGGGCGACCAGGGGCCTCGGCGGTTGAGTCGGAAGGAGATCGAAGAGGGCTTCGCCGAAGGCTGGGCGGTCGAGTCCATCGAGCCGTCACGCTACGAGGTCCGACCCGATCCGAATGACAGCAGCTTCCGGGACGGCGGGCCGAAGGCGTGGTTCGTGGTGGCAAGGAGGGGGTGAGGCAGATGGGCTGCCGCTGTCGTCCGAGAACCGCTTCCCGTAAGATAGCCCCCATTCGAGCGTCGAAGAACCAACTCACCCGACCCACCCAAAAAGCGCCAGGAAATGCGCCAGGAATTCGGTATAAGTGGTGCAAAAGGGGCTAGGTAAGCAAATGGTGGAAAGCCACAAACTCTTGAAATCAAAGGAAATACGGAAATGCTGAGAATCGGAATTGTAGGTCTGGGATTCATGGGCCGCATTCATTACTTGGCGTCGCAACGTCTTCAGAGTGGTCGGGTGACTGCGATCTGCAGTCGCGATCCTGCGAAACTTGCTGGCGACTGGCGGAATACCCGGGGTAACTTTGGCCCGGAACCGGGTCACGTCGATCTAACCGGCATCAGGACTTACAACACCGTTGATGCACTTCTCGCAGACCCCGAAATCAATTTGATCGATCTCTGTACCGTCACCGACCAACACGCACCGATTGCGATTCAGGCGCTCCGATCGGGCAAGCACGTTCTCGTCGAGAAATCGATAGCCCTCACCGTAGCCGATGCCGATGCCATGATTGCGGCTGCCCGTCAAGCTGGTCGCCTGTTAATGGTGGCTCACGTGCTGCCATTCTTTCCCGAGTTTCGCTTTGCGGCCGATTCGATCCGGAGTGGGAAATACGGAAAACTTCTCGGAGCACACTTCAAACGGATTATCGCGAAGCCCGATTGGTCAGCCGATATCGGCGATGTCCTTAAGACCGGTGGACCTGCGGTGGATCTGCATATCCACGATACCCATTTCATTGGGCTAACGTGTGGAGTGCCAGGTCACGTCTTCTCCGTCGGAACTGTCCAACAAGACGCTGTGACTTACCTCATAACATCGTATTTGTATGGTGCCGACGGCCCTGCCGTGTCATGTTCCAGTGGAGCTGTCAGCATGCCAGGCCGACCGTTCGCGCATGGATTCGAGATCTACCTGGAGAAGGGCAGTCTCTTTTACGATTCCCACGGAACACCCCTTACGCTACTGACAGATACCGGTGAACTAACTTATCCGGAATTGACAGGTGGTGGTGACCCACTCACTGCCTTCGCCGATGAACTCCAGGTTGCAGTTTCTGGCGTGACATCTGGCACAGAGCCCGACCTACTTGCGGGGCAATTGGCTCGGAATGCGTTGAAGTTGTGTCACTTGGAATGCGAATCTGTGAAGACGGGTAAGATCGTTGCCGTGACTTGAGAACCTAACTTGCCCCACTTGCACGACCCGAACACCCATCCCAGGTTTGGTGGTGTAACTGACTGAGAAGCTGTAACGGTTGTCGTAATCCTGCGATTCTTGCCGATCTCAACAATCAAGACGATCCGGCAGATACAGGGGGCTGGGACATGTTACAACGGATCTGGGGCTCTGTGGGTGTTGCAGCACTTCTCCTGGTCGGCACAGGATGTGTCTGTTGTGGTAACAAAGGCTATAGCGAAGCCCGGGTCGTGGGCCCGGACTGCGATCCGCCACTCTGCCAGCGCAACCAGGTTCATGTGTTCGCCATTGGAGGGCTAACACCATCTGGGGTGTTTGGTATTGAAGGGTTTCGAGAAGAGTTGAACCGTCAGGGGTTCGCCAAAGTTGCCACGGGGCAAATGGTTCACACGGGTTGGATGAGCCGAGAAATGCGCCGCATCCAATCGGATAACCCAGATGCCGTTTTCGTAATTGTGGGTCTGGACGGAGGAGGGGCCAGTGCGGTCAAGTTGGCGGAGTCGGCTCGTTCCGAAGGTCTACTTGTGTCGGGCCTTATCCTGATTGGCTGTGAGAGCCATGCAACTGCCCTCACGGCCGAGCTTCGTACCTTGAAGATTGAACAAACGCACACATTGCAGAGCCAGGCCCCAACGAACACTGTCGAGTCAGTCACCATACCGGATGTTAGTCGGTATGCACTCCTTGTTGATCCGCGAACCACGGAATTGGTCACGCGATTTCTCTGCGAACTCTCTGCAGGTGTTGTGACCACCACCCAGCATTTCTCCCTACCTACTGATTATCCGTACGCGCCACCCGAGCGGCCGGAGATTGACCCGCTAGGAGCGAACGACTGGGTTTATCTCTTTGATCAACCTCGGACCAGCTCGCCTGCGATTGATCCCTCGACCATCTGGGCGCGTCAGCCACTCCCGCAGACCAGTCGCACCGTCTCCGTTCGCCAGCCATAAGTGTCGCTAAGATAGCCCGATGAAGTTAAAACAACTCCCCGAAGACTTTCGCGTTGAGGAAGTAACTCAGGCCCGGGGGGAAGGGCAGGGCGACTATGCGTTTTACCGTCTCGAAAAGTCCGGCTGGACAACACCCGATGCTCTGGCGGCGATTCGCCGCCGCTGGCAAATTGATCTCCGCCGGCTGAGTTATGGTGGACTAAAGGATCGGCACGCGGTCACCATTCAGTACTTGACGATTCTCCGTGGCCCACGCCGAAATCTCACCCATCAACGCATTCAACTCACGTATTTGGGGCAGCAACAGGAGCCGTATTCCTCGCAGGCAATCCTATCGAATCGGTTCAAGGTTGTACTCCGGGGAATGAAGGACAAGGAACTAACACACGCCACGCGGGCCTTACAGGAAGTTCAGCAATACGGGCTGCCAAATTACTTCGATGATCAACGATTTGGATCAGTTGGGAAGCCCCCGGTGTTTGTCGCACGGGAGATGGTCTTTGGCCGCTTCGAAGAAGCCTTGAAGCTCGCATTGACCGCACCATACGAGTTCGATCGTGCTGATGCCAAACGCGAGAAAGCGATGCTCCTCGCTCATTGGGGAGACTGGGCACAGTGCAAAAAGCTTCTCCCCCGTGGTCACGCCCGGAGCCTGGTTGATTACCTTGTAACCCACCCCACTGATTTCAAAGGTGCGATTGCGCGGCTCCGACCCGACTTGCAAGGTCTCTATCTGTCGGCCTACCAAAGTTACCTCTGGAATGAGATGTTGCGGAACTGGTTGTACCGGACCCTTCCAGCGACTTCTCTTGGGAGCATCGAGCTGAAACTGGGCTCTTATCCGGTACCGATCACTTTGAGTGAGCCAGAGCACGCAGGCTGGAGTACGCTGCTGCTGCCGCTGCCCAGCGCCCGGTTGAAGACGGAGCCGGAAGCCTTCTGGTTCGCGATCGTGGAGGAGGTGCTGGGCCAGCAAGAGTTGCAACTTGCTCAACTCCGGATCAAGGGCATGCAATCACCGTATTTTGCAAAAGGCGAGCGAGCCGTGTCGGTCCGGCCCGCGCACCTCCATGCGAGTATCCAACCTGACGAGTTGAATCCGCCGTTCCAGAAAATGGCTCTGCACTTCGAGCTACCCCGCGGCAGTTATGCCACCATGGTGGTGAAGCGGATGACCGCGCGGAAATCATCGGAATCGTGACGCTTACTTCGATTTCACAAGTCGTTGGAAGGTCTCGCAGATCAGCGGGGCTCCCTCGGGTCCCACGCTATTCACCTCACCGTAAGGGGCTTTCTTTAAGCCAAAGGTGAAGGGAGGCTTCTCATCCCATTGCCGCTTGGGAACAAAGTAACCCAGTTCATCGTTGGCTAAACCGATCAGCATGCGATGCTTCCCCCGCATCTGCTGGTAGATCGCAGGTTCAAGCGGGGCATCGGGGAAGTCGGCTCCGGTTTCGGCTGGTTCAGGGTACTTTCCGAGTACGTTCTCCGGGTAGATTTCCCCGGGGATCGCGGCCACTTCTAAATCACCAAGCTTCAAGTAGCCGACTTCTGTGCGTGCTGCTACCGGCTTCGAGGCATCTTTTGTCGGTGTGAACTCTTTCGGTGTTGCATCGCCGTTCCACGCGTAAAGTGCGCGATTGAGTGTGCCGATTTGCCAGGCAAGGCGGTAACCACTGTTCGTGACAGGCATCAGCAGATCCTGCGTTCGGATGTCGAACGGAGTGAGCTTCAAGGGTTCAGCCGTCTTGAGTGCCTTGTCCGCCAACTCTCCGACCAGGGTGCCGTAGCGCTCGGATTTCTCGAAGGTCCCATCGGCTAATTCCTTGCCAGCGGGGTCTTTCACAGACAAGCCCAGAGTCGTCATCAGACCGCCCACGGTGCCAGTGAAGTAGGCCACCGGGCATCCTTGGGACTTCTCCAGGTGCTTAACCGTGTAATAAATGAAGTCGGCGGTGATCTGTTGATTCTTCGAATCGAGGACTTCAGGATGGCAGTTCCACTGAACCAGAACGCCCAGTGGCATCCCGGACTTGGGGTCTTCGAATCGGATGGCAACGAGTTCATCGTGTCGAACATCGGGCTTCCGTGTATCTCGGATCAAGCTGGCATCCGATGCTTTTCCGATCTTGGCGATGGCCGGTTTCCGGTTGGCGTCGGCAGCCTGAATCGCAGCGACGCAACCCTCTTCAACGGTCTTAAGATAGGTCGGGTCGATTCCGCTCTCAAGAGGGGTCCGCCCCCAGAGGCCCATCGTGTCCGGTCCTTCGTGGTTATGCGTCGCGGCGACGAGAACGTACTTGAAGCCCTTGAGCTTCTCCCGAACCCGTTGCGTGTTCTCCATGAACAGACCGACAACATCCGCAGCGACCATTGCGATCTTTTCGTCCCCGTCGCCCAGTACCACCGCACGGGCCATGATGGGGTCGTGGACTTTGGTTGCGGTCCGGTTCTGGCCAAACCCCGCCAGGTAGACCGGTTTCTTTCCGATCGCCGGAGTGATGTCTTTCTGGGCAAACCCCACGGTGAGTTCACCGGCGTGGATCGAGGTTGACAGAGCGATCAGAGCGGTGATTGCCAAAGTTGTGCGCATGAACGACACCTGCGAAGAGGAAATGGAGAGGAAGAGTTACTGCGTTTTTGCACGTTCGCATTCCTGCAGATAGCGAATACTTTCTGTTGCAATCGTATCCGGATCCGGCGAGTAATCGAACACCTCAACTGAAACCCAACCATCGTATTTAATCGCGTGGAGTGCATCGAAGATGGGGTGGAAGTCGGTCGAGCCGAAACCAGGCCCACGCTTGTTCGGATCATTTGCGTGAAAGTGTTTCAACACGTCTGCATTCGACTGGATCAATTGCGGTATGGGGTGTTGCTCCGAAGACATCGCCTTGACGTCGAGATGCAGCCGGACAAACGGATGCCCGAGTTGCTTGATGACATCAACAGCCTCTGCCGCGGTATTCAGGTAGTTGGTCTCCATCGGCCCGAGGGGCTCCAGGCAAAGAAAGACACGTGATTGCTCGAGCGCGGCCAGGCAGTACGAAAGCGTATCGCATGCCAATTCGTTCCCCTGCGCCTGGGATGATCCAGCCGGGAGGTTGCGCTGCAACGGCGAACCGAGAACCAGGAGGTTACCTCCCAGATCCGCAGCGGCGTAGGCCAACTCTGACAGATATTGGCCAGTGGCCTTTCGGGTATTGCGATCGGTTGAAGTGAGATGGAACCCATCCGTTCGCGCCAACAACCAGTGAAGCCCGATGATTTGCACACCGGCTGCTTCGGCCTGACGACGGAGTTCCTGTCGCCGGTCCGCACTGAGCTCCGTGATGCGCTCGGCCAGCGTGAATGGGGCGATCTCAAGGCCACTGTACCCGAGTTCGGCAATCCGTGCGCAGATGCGGGAGTGCTCCCATCCCTCGAATGTTTCATTGCAGATGGCATACTTCATGGCAGTGTGATTTCGCGGGGGCGGGGGTTCAATTCGGTCGGGTCGATCACGGTCAGTTTCACCTTTTCCTGTCCCTTTGCGTGCTTGTAGAACTCCTGGGGATTCGATACCGGGTTGCCGTTCACCTGGGTGATGAGCCAGGCGTTCGGCGTTAGGCCCAGCGTCTTGAACTGGGTTTCTGCTGCAGAGTTTGGCGACAATTCGCGGACGGAAACGCCTGGAGGAACACCGCTCGCTTCAATCCGAGCGTTGCCAGTTAACTGTTGCGACAGGATGCTCCCATGATCCACGCGGAGGCCGAAGACAGGTACCGGTTGGGCCGATGCAATAAAAGGCCTGTCGTGCCGAAACTTGGCGAGCGTGACCTCGAAGTCGTGTTCTCGACCATCACGCTGGATCGCAGTGATTTTGACCTTCCCACCGGCCAGTGCCTGACCGATGTGCAATAGAAGGTCTTCGTAGTTCTCGGTGTTGTGGCCATTGATTTTCACGATGATATCACCGGGACGGAGACCCGATATGGCAGCAGGTCCTTGTGCGGTAAGCTTATCGAGTACGATTTCCGTTGCCCCGCTCCGCAGGATCACACCCAGAAAGCCATATTCCACTTCTTCGCCATTTCGCAGCACGTCCACGATTCGCCGAAAGCCCTCATCAGCGGGAATTGCGAACCCCGGTCCAATCTCGCGGTTGTTGTAAACCACAGCGGTCGCGCTCGTCAGCCCAACCAATTCCCCCTCCAGATTTGTGAGGATGCCGCCCGAAATGCCCGCGTTTAGCCGGATGTCGTGCTCCAGCAAGAAGCCGAACTTGTAATAGCTGTCTTGTTTGGGGACCTGGGGTTGGAACTCGCCAGGACGGGGCAGGGGAGGCGCAATCCGCTGGCGGATGTTCGTGATACTTCCGGGTGCGATGCTGGGTTGCTGGATGCCGAAAGTCGAGGAATAAGGATTCGCCAGAAGTGCGACCAGCTTACCCGGGAAGAGCGTGGGCTTTTCCTCGCGAGCTCCTCCCAGGTTGACCTCCGCAATCCGGATGGCCTTTAATCCGGGAGGTGGTTGTATGAGCTTCAACACCGCGAGATCACTTCGTGCATCGGCAGCCCAGATATCTGCGTAGGAGCCGCCACCGCCGGGTAGGAAGACGTAGATTTTTGTGGCTCCCTCGATGACGTGGTACAACGTCAAAACCAGCCCGGAGGGATCGATGACCACACCGCCCGAGTATCCGTGGTCCGGAATCAGATCGATATCGGCGAGATCGAGTTGCTTCGCAAGCTTACTGCGTTCGACGGATGGATCGATCTTCAGGAACTCTTTCGGGTTGAACGCACCCAGCTTGCCCGGTGTGTCTCCGGCGGGTTTGGGATACTGATCACTGCGTGAGACCACAATACAGGCGATGGTCGGACCGGCCGTGGTAGCGACTTGCTTTAGCTGCTTCTCAAATGCATCGAGGAGCTCACGACGAGTTGGTTCCTGAGCCGGGACAGCAACTCCAACAAGCAAGAGACCAGCAAGTAATCCCACACCACTTTTCACGAGCATCGGGAACTCCTCGCAACACAACTCCCCCATTGTTGTAACCGGGTGTCGGGCCGGTTCCCGATCGCCCCATCCGAAC
>JBGTAO010000433.1:0-10322 GCA_041749835.1 Gemmata sp.
CGTGGACATCCGCATCCGCCGCTTCAGCTACCCCGAGGCGGTGCGGGCGAAGATCGCCGAGCGCATCCGCAGCGAACGGGACAAGAAGGCGTCCGACTACGAGAGCGAGGGCCGCAAGAAGGCCGCCGACATCACCACCGACGCCGAACGCACCGCCCGCACCATCGAGGCCGACGCCCGCGCCCGCAAGACCGTGATCGAGGGCGAAGCCAACGCGGCCGCCGCACGCATTCGTGGCACCGCGTACGCCCAGGACCGGGACTTCTATCTGTTCCTGGAAGGGCTCCGCGCATTCCAGTCGATCATCTCGGAAACGCGCGACGTGTTGCTACTGAGCACCAAACACCCGCTTCTCAAACCTCTGGCGGGGCCGCCCAGTGCGCCACCGCCCCCCAAGTGATCCACCGCACCGATCGTTCACCGCGAGGTTTTCCGTTCATGTTTCGGCTGCGCTATCTGCTTCTCCTACTGTTCGTCGGATACCTGGTCACGGGGATCTCGGAGGTGCGGCCCGAGGAACGGGTCGTGGTGCGCCGTTTCGGCAAGGTCGTGGCACGCCCTGGCCCGGGCCTCTGGGTCGGCTTACCGTGGGGAATCGATCGAATCGACCGGGTGCCCGTGCGAACCGTGCGGCAACTCACCGTGGGATACAACTCCGAAACGTGGTCCGATGTCTCGGGCACACCGCCCGGGCAGTTCTTGACTGGCGACCAGAACCTCGTGAACGTGCAACTCGTGCTCGATTACGCGATCGGTGAAACGGACCAGGACCTCGACGATTACGTGATCCACCGCGATCAGATCGACGATGTCCTGGGCCGTGTGGCCGAAGCTGCTGCTGCCGAATGGGTCGCAGCTCGCTCGGTCGATCAAGTGTTGCTCACCGGCAACGCGGTCCTTCCTGCGTGGATCATGCGGCGGCTCGACGAGCAACTTCCTGCGCTTCACTTGGGCGTACGGGTCCAGCGTGTTAGTGTGGCTTACCTGGCACCACCGGAAGAAGTGCGAGCAGCATTCGAGGCCGTCACCCAAGCACAGACTGCAATTCGTACCCGCGTGCTGCAAGCCCGCCAAGAAGCCAGCCTCCGCGAGCGACAGGCCGAAGCCCTCCGCTACCGGCTTGAACAGGAAGCGGCCGAGTATCGCGATTCCCAAACTCGCCAGGCTCAGGCCGACGCCAAAGAGTTCCTGGCCCAACTGGATGCCTACCGGGAAGTGAGCCGCACCAACCCGGACGCACTCGCGTTCTTGTGGTGGGACGAAATGCGCAAGACGCTCGAAGGCCTCAGAACGCGGGGTGGCCGTGTGGAACCACTCGACCAACACCTCGGTAGCAGTGGGCTCGACATCACACAAATCGTGAGCCCGAAGAAGCGCTGACAGGTGCCACGAATCCGAAGAGAAGCTTCCCTGGGACCTGCTCCCCTGGGACCGCGGTCGACCCGACCGCTCTTCTGTCTGCTACCACGGCGATTACGCAATTTGCTCGCCAATTCGCACAGCAAATACAACCGGGGTGCTCACGCACACCGCTCGCCAAACCACTGCAGTGACGCTCGCCAAACCACTGCAGTGACGCTCGCCGACTCAGTTGTTGAACTCGCCTTTTCGCTTACACAGATGTGCTTGTAGCCGCGCCACGATGCTCGAGTGCATCTGGCTCACCCGCGATTCGCTCAGGTTCAGCGTCGCACCGATCTCCTTCATCGTCATCTCTTCGTAGTAATAGAGGATCACGATGAGCCGTTCGTTGCGGTTCAGCCCACGGGTGACCAACCGCATCAAATCGCGGTTCTGCAGGCGGTCCGTGGGGTCTTCCGCTTTCTTGTCTTCGAGAACGTCGATCTCGCGGACATCCTTGTAGCTATCGGTTTCGTACCACTTCTTGTTGAGACTCACGAGATTGACGGCAGTCGCATCACCCAGATACGAATCGAGTTGCTCCAGTGGAACGCCCAGCTTCTCGGACATCTCCTCCGGGCTCGGCGGCCGGCCCAGAGCAGCTTCGAGTGCTTTGCGTGCGGCCTCGGTGCGGCTGGCCTTGCTGCGGACAAGGCGCGGCACCCAGTCCATGGTGCGCAGTTCATCAAGCATGGCACCGCGGATTCGGGGAACGCAGTAAGTTTCGAACTTCACCCCGCGTGTGAGGTCGAACGCATCGATGGCGTCCATCAACCCGAAGACGCCAGCACTGATCAAATCGTCAAGTTCGACACCATCGGGAAGGCGTGCCCAGATCCGTTCGGCATTGTACTTGACGAGCGACAGATATCGCTCGACGAGCCGGTTTCGGAGTTCCACCGTTGGGCGTTCGCGGTACTCGCGCCAGACCGACTGAATATCTGTCTCAAGCTGAGTCACGTTCCAATCCTCCCTGATGAAAAGCAAGCCGTAGCAGTTCGCGTGGCCCGACACCGCAACAGATCGCTCCATTGCGGGGTTCCCCCCAGGCGTTACTTGAACCGTGCGATCGGTTTCGCGTATCCGCTTGGTCCGGCTGGGCCGGTCGGAGTCAGGAATCCCTCACACGGTTCGACGCGATCACTGCGACCTACTCATCCCCCTGTGGTGTCGAGCGGGAAGAGAACGACACCTATCAGCCCACTATCGACCCTGGCTTGAGCGGCATTCAGGAAAACCCCGGAATCCGTTCCACTCCGGAACACCGATGGCCATTTTGTCCGTGGCTGCAGCAACTCCGCTCCCGACCGAGTCGGCAACCGCGGCGAAGTCGCGTGGCCGCCACAACCCGTTCCCCAACAGGTTGTGGCCACTGCTTCGGACAAAGGTCGTTTCAGGGGGGCGTATATGCCGGCAGAAATGCTCGTCGGGAAGGGGAAGATTTACAATCCGCACGGGATTGTTCGGCTTGGGTCGCGGGTGGGCGGCATGCCCGGTAAGATGTGCAAGAGGGGAAAGGATCGTAACGACGCTTCGGAGAGGCGTCTGGCAGGAGTGTCGATATGTCGCACATGCTTGGCTGGTTGGCCGGTGGGCTGATTGTGGCTGCGGGCGTCGCCGTGCCGTTCTGGTGGCTGACCCAGACACAATCTTTGGAGCCAACTCCAGAATCCCCGCAATTACCCACACTGGGTGATAGCCCCGACGACAAAGCCCCGCCGAGCAAAACCGAGTTCGCCACGGGAGCCGGTGCCAATGCCCCCGCAGCCGAGATCAAGTTCGATGGCGACCGGGCACTGAAGTATCTCAAAGAGATCTGCGATCTGGGGCCGCGAGTCAGCGGTTCCGACAGCATGAAGAAGTTGCAAGCGAACATCGAGAAGCACTTCAAGGATCTGGGGGCCACCGTCACAAGGCAGGAGTTCAAGGGCAAACAAAACAGTCGTAAGAACGCCGTCGATATGACGAACCTGATTGTCTCCTGGCACCCGGAAAAAAACCGCCGCGTTCTCATCAGCACGCACTACGACACCCGCCCGATCGCCGATCAGGAAGCCAACCGCAACAACTGGAACAAGCCATTCCTGAGCGCGAACGATGGCACTAGCGGCGTTGCCTTCCTGATGGAACTGGGCAACCACATGAAAGATGTGAAGTCCGAATTCGGTGTCGATTTCATCTTCTTTGATGGCGAAGAGTATGTCTTCGAGACCAACCAACTCGGTGGTGGCGACAAGTACTTCCTGGGCTCGGACTACTTCGCCGACGATTACCTGAAGACCCGAGACAAGCGGAAGCACCGATACGACGCGGGCCTACTGCTCGATCTGTTCGCTGGGAAAGATGCCCAACTGAAGGTGGAGCAATTCTCGTTCGCGGCAGCGCGGCCACTGGTCGATCAAGTCTGGGGAATTGCCAAGGATCTGGGTGCCAAGTCCTTCAAGTATGAAGCGGGTTACGAAGTGCAGGACGATCACCTTGCTCTCATCCGCGTGGGAATCCCGACTATTGATATCATCGACTTCGATTATCCGCACTGGCACAAGCTCTCCGATACGCCGGACAAGGTGTCGGGAGAGCAGATGGCCGAGGTGAGCCGGGTGATCACCACCTGGCTACAAAAGATCAAATAGCCGGATCATGCAAGCGACAACAGCCACTGCGGACTGTGAGCGAATCGGGAGGGGCTGGAGATGGCGGAGGCGGTCATTCGGTGCCCGGTCTGTCGGGGTGCATCGCGGCTCGATACCGCCATGCTGGGCCTGGTGGTGCAGTGCCCCCGTTGCGAGAGCACCTTCGCTGCAATCGCCGAGCCTGAACCGCTTGCTGCGGCAACGGCGTGGCGCAATCGTGAAGTCGTTGAATACCGACCCCAGGCCCCGTTACCAACCGAGCGCCAAGACGCCACCCTCGACAACGATGCCGATCACGATCCACATCGCAACCCGCCCTCGGCGTACTTGCCTCCCACCGTGCTCATCGGTCTGGCGCTACTTCCATTCCTGATCCCGATTCTTTGGCTGGTCGCGCCCGGGCTCATGGGGCAAGAACCGGACCTCTCCATCGCTTCGCCGGTCGCGCTCGCGATCTCCAGCTCCATTCTGTGTCTGGCGGTCATCTACACCATCGACTGGACCCCGGGCACACGGATCAAGGGTGTGTTCATGTTGGTGGGGCTGGCGTATTTCGCTGGGGTGAGCCTGTACTTTCTCGAAAAGACCACGGTCGATCGCATCCGTAAATTCTTCGGGGCCGATCACAACTGGAGCTTCTTCAGCCCACCCAATGGCACCTTTCGCGTGAAGATGCCCGGCCACCCGATGCCCGTAAAACCGCAACCGCTGCCGCTGGCGGTGCTGGAGAACTTTCAGTCGTCGCACAAGGCACCGTTTCTCGGGCAATTCATCTTCATTGCCGGGTCAGGGAAGCCACGCAATATCCCGGGCAAGGCGAAGGGGCCAGCGCCCGGTACGCCGGAATGGTTCGATGCCGCGATCAATCTTATCCTCGAAGGATCGGGAGGCACGCTGGTGGAACAAACCGAGATCACACACCAGGGCTTTCCCGGGCGAGAACTGGAAATTCGGCTGGGTGATGATGGCGAAGTCCGGCTCGTGCGAGTGTACTTTGTCAAGAAGCGGGTCTACTATCTCTCGGTGGAAGGTGTGGGACTGGAACCGGACGACGACTACGCCAAGCCGTTCTTCGATTCGTTCTACGTGGAAGATGCCCAGAAGTGACTGTCTCACGCTTCCCCGGGTCCGCGGTCGACCCTGTTGCTTCCCCGGGACCGCGGTCGTCCCGCCCGCCCAATGCCAACAACCGGGAAAGCGGGCCGGAGGCCCGCGGTCCCAGGGGAAAACAGCTCGCCGAAGCTCTCCCGGGACCGCGGTCGGCCCGACCGCTCTTGTACGGGCTACGAGGTTTACACCACACGCGCCGAGCACGCTTCCCGGTGAACGCCGGCTTTCTGCCATCTGCCGTCTCATCTCGGAGTTCTGATGTCGTTGCCTGTCCGATCGCTCACCGTACTTCAAAACTGGGATTGCAGTGGTTGTACCGCGTGCTGTCGGCAGTACCACGTGGCTGTGACGGCGGACGAGCGGGTCCGCATCACCGAGCAGGGTTGGGAACGCGAGGCCGAGTTCCAGGGTGTTCCGCTGTTTGTGCGAACGGGTAGGCCGCTTTCTGGCGGCGAGCGACTGAATCAGCGTGAAGATGGCGCCTGTGTGTTCCTCGGCCCCGATAACCGCTGCCGCATTCACGATCGGTTCGGCTCGGCTGCCAAGCCGCTCGCGTGCCGCATTTATCCGTTTGTGTTGGTACCAACCGGTGACCACTGGAAGCTGGGCCTGCGCTTTTCGTGCCCCTCGGCTGCCGGGAACTCGGGTCGCGCTCTGGCCGATCACCTGGGCGAAGTGCGGGAATACGCCGCAGCACTAGAACGCCAGTCCGGAGTCACCGACAGCGTTCCGCCGCCGCCGTTGCAAGGTTCGCAAGTCCTGCCCTGGGTTGATTTGTTCCGGCTCAGCGCCGCCTTCTCCAAGGTGCTCGCCAACTCCGCCGACACGATCGAACGGCGCTGGCGGAAGCTGCTGTTCCTGGTAACCACACTGCGGAAATCGAAGTTTGATGGTGGCGGCGATCCCAAGAAAGCGATCACGGCGGGGCGGTTGAACGAGTTACTCTACCTGCTGAACGAGGCCGCCGAGGACGAAGTGCCCGTCTCGCCCGACGAAGTGCCAGCGCCGGGGTGGGTGGGGCGAATGGTGTTCCGGCCACTGGCAGCGCTTTATGCTCGCAAGGACTCGGGACCGGAGCGCGGGCCAGCCCAGGCCGGACCGACCAGTCGCCTTCTGGCGGCCCTCCAGTTTGCCCGTGGTTCCGGGAGTGTGCCCCGTGTCCACGCCGCCGTACCCGAAACTACTTTTGCCGAAGCCGATCAGCCGTTACCCGCGCTGAGCGACACGGCGAGTTCCATGCTCACCCGCTGGGCTCGCGTCAAAGTGGAGTCGCTCCAGTTCTGCGGCCCCACCAACTTCCAGTTACCCGTCTGGGATGGTCTGGAATCGCTCGCGACCGCATTTGTCGCTGTGATGTGGCTGGCCCGCGTGCTGGCCTCCGATGGCCGACCGACCGACGATGCGATCACACAGGCGTTGCGCATCATCGACGACAACTTCGGCTTTAACCCACTCCTGGGTTCGACCCGCCAAAAGTTCGCACTTCGGCTACTCAGTTCGAAGGGCGAGTTACCACGCCTCGTGGCCCGCTACGGCACAACGCGAACCGCATAACGCCATGCACTGGGGTTACCAAGCCCCCATTTTAACGCGCCATCGTTAGAATCGGTCGGTTCACTTCAACCGCCTCTCCCGATTGTGCCGATTACCCACATTGACAGCCGCTAAGGACTGCCTTACGCTCACCCCACAGGACACAAGCCATGAGGCTTTGGAAGTGCCTGACGAGTTGGTGTGCCTCTGCCTGCGTGGCGGGTTCGCTCATAAACGGAGCCCCGGCGCAAGACCCGGTTGCAGTCACTCTGTCGGAACTGACAGCAGTATCGCCCAGCAATCCCGTACCCCCAGCGATTCCTGCGCCGACGCCCTCTGCGACACCCCAGGCCGACGCGAAAGCTCCAACGACCTAGCACGGACACAAGCCGGCAATTCGCACGTTTGCTCCACCAGGGGCGGCCCCGATTGCACCGACGGGGCCAGGGTACTACTCACTGGTGGAATTGGTTCATGGAACACCGTTGGAAAAACCGCCGCGCTGGCCTTACCCACGCGGTGGGCCGTTCCCGATGCCGTTCTTCGACATCAATTTCTCGTACCTGGACACGATTCCGTTCGATGAACGCGACTGGGCCGAGAAGCTCAAACGCATTCCGATTCACGAACACTGGCTCTTCAGCACCGGTGGCGAAATCCACTACCGTTACAACGACGAAGTCAACGCCCAACTCACCGGCAAGTACGACAGCTACGACCTGATCCGCACGCGGATCTACGGCGACGTGTGGTACGAAGATCTGTTCCGGTTCTACGGCGAATTCTTGTACGCGGAGATCTTCAATAACGACCTGCCCCCGTTATCCCGCGATGTGAACCGCGGCGACATCCTCAACATGTTCATCGATCTGAAACTGGGCGAGCACGATGGCAACCCGGCCTACATCCGCGTGGGTCAGCAAGAATTGCTCTATGGCTCACAACGGTTGATCTCGCCGAACGATTGGGGCGACAACCGAAACCGCTTTCAAGCTGTGAAGATGCTCTACCGTTCTGAAAAGTGGGATGCGGACCTGTTCACCGGTCGACCCGTGGTTCCGCTCGCCAATGACCTCGACCCCGGCGACCACAACCGCTGGTTCTCGGGTGCCTGGCTCACGTACAAGCCGAAGAAGGGCACCTTTGCCGACTTCTATTACTTGAATCTCGACATTACCACACCCAACGTGATCAAAGGCCGGTACCGCGACGGGAAAGCGAACATCAACACGCTGGGCGGTCGCTACACCGGCCGTGGCGAAAAGGGCTTCCTTTGGGATGTCGAAGGCGCGATCCAGTTCGGGAGCTGGGCCGATCAAAGTATCATGGCTCAAATGTTCAGCACCTACCTCGGGTGGTACTGTGCCGATGTGCCCTTCACACCCACATTCTGGGCAGGCTACGACTACGCCAGTGGCGACCCCGACCCGAACAAGACCGGCCAGCACCGAACCTTCAACCAACTCTTTGCCTTCGGTCACTACTATCTGGGCTTCTACGATGTCGTCGGTCGGCAGAACATCCACGACTTCAACGTCCAAGCCTACTGCTACCCTGCGAAGTGGCTGACCACGGGCATTCAGTACCACGTCTTCCGGCTCGATAGCAATAAGGATGCGTTGTACAACGCGTTCGGTATTCCCATTCGCCGCGACGATACTGGAGCCGCTGGGAACGATGT
Organism: Gemmata sp.; assembly: GCA_041749835.1. Taxonomy (GTDB): domain Bacteria; phylum Planctomycetota; class Planctomycetia; order Gemmatales; family Gemmataceae; genus Gemmata. The sequence goes on from JBGTAO010000433.1 coordinate 8,359, forward strand.
CGGCCAGGAAATTGATGTGGTGTTCAACGCCCACGTCACGAACCGGCAGGACTTGTTTGTCACCTACTCGTACTTCTTCCCGGGTGCGTTTGTGCAGGCGACGGGGCCAAGCACACCGGGGCAAGCGTTGTACATTCAGTACAGTTGGCGCTGGTAAACAACCGCGCGGCTCATGCCGAGAACATGGGACGACCGCTTTTGTGCAGGCCACCGGTGCACCGGTGGTGCGCACGCACCCCAGTGGCCGAAGCAAACCGCGTTCGTCCCGGCAGATACCGTTCGGATTCGTCAATTCTCGACCGCACCTCTTGCTTCTGACACTCCAGGTGGGCACAATACTTGTGAGAATACCACGACCCATCGATGCACCGGCTTCAGGCCGCCGCGTCGGGGTGTCGGGCAGCGGTTCAGGCTTTCTGCTTTCACTCAGCGGAAGTCTGCTTCGGCCCGGCTCCGCGGCGTGGCAGAACCTCAAGCCGGTGTTGGCGTTTGCTGCAGGATGCTGAAGTCGGTTGGTCCGGCGATTGGTGCTGGGCCCCAGAATCTTGACACTCCTGCCCGCGGGAGCCGTGATGACAACGACGAAGCGTACAGACCCCGGAAAGGCAATCCTGGAACTGGTGGATAAACTCCACGAGGACCGGAAGATCCCCCGCGAGACGATCTTTGGCGGTATTGCCTCGGCGATTCAGGTGGCAGCCGAGCGGCACTTCGGCGTCGAAGAAGGTGTCTTCGTCAACATCGATCACGCAACTGGGAACATTCTCGCGCGGCACGGCGATCATGAACTCGATCCTGAGACGCTCGGCCGCATCGCAGCTCAGTCGGCCAAGCAGATGATCATTCAGAAGATCCGCGAGGCCGAGTCGGACACGGTCTACAACGAGTTTGCCGGCAAGAAAAGCGAACTCGTGGTGGGGCAGGTGACCCGGGTCGATGCCGGAACCGCGATTGTGTCGCTCGGGAAAAGTGAAGCTCTACTTCCGCGCAGCGAACAGATCCCGGGCGAGAGTCACCATGTGGGTGAACGGGTCAAGGCCGTGATTCTGGAGGTTCGCAAGCAGGGCCACCGCGTCAAGATCGTGCTCTCGCGCTGCCACCCGGACTTTGTGCGAGCGCTCTTCGAGGAAGAGATTCCCGAGATCGACGAACGGATTATCGATATCCGCGCGGTCGCCCGAGAAGCGGGCTATCGCTCCAAAGTGGCCGTCACCAGCATCGACCTAAAAGTCGATTGTGTCGGCGCTTGCGTCGGAGTTCGCGGCAGCCGCATCAAGAACGTCATTGAAGAACTCAATGGTGAGCGAATCGATATTGTCCGCTGGAACGACGCACTGCAGGTGCTGATCCCGAACGCACTGCAACCGGCGCAAATCAGCGAAGTGTTCACTTATCCGCGTCTGGGCCGAGCCATCGTTCTGGTGACGGACGACCAGTTGTCGCTGGCGATCGGTCGCCGAGGCCAAAACGTGCGATTGGCCTCGAAACTGGTCGGTTGGGACATCGAAATTATGACCCACGACGAACTCGCCGAGGCGCTGGAACGTGCCGAACGCTGGTTCGGTCAATTGCCCCACGCCAGTGCCGAACTGACCGGTGCGCTCATCGAAGAAGGCTTCCTTTCGTATAATGATTTGACGTGTACCGACGCCCAGGGTTTGGCCGAGTTCTCGGGGCTGAACTTCGAGCAGTCGGACGAAGTCGTGATGTACGCCGAAGAATACTCGGAAGTCATGGAACGCAGCGTCGAGGAAGAACGGCGGCAGGCCGAGGAATCGGCCGAACAAACCCGCATCGACGCCCAGAACGCTGTTGTCGAGGAAAGCGAACTCGGGGAAGAGCAGACGGGCGAACTGGCTGAGGTTGAGGGCACAATCGACGAAACCGAGCGTGCCAGCGACACCGCGAACCCCGAAGACGGAGAAGTGTCTGGTGAAGCAGAGGTCTCGAGTGAAGCGGCCAAT
>JBGTAO010000434.1:0-4230 GCA_041749835.1 Gemmata sp.
AAGACGCCACCACCCATGCCGGCCGTCACGATGCCAGCGCGGGGGGCGACTGAGAACCTGCACGCCAATACCAAGATTCACGAAGTGCCACTGGATCGGACCCTGCCGGGCGAGCCATCGCCCGACCAGACGGCCCGGCAACTTCGCATGGATGAATTGACCGCGTTGTGTAAGTTCATGACGCTCGCCGTCGAAACCAAGTCGCCGCACGACTTGATCGTGATGGCCTTGCGTGCCATTCTGCATCAAACGACCGCCAAACTGGCCGGCTATCTTGGCCTCGACCCCGAAGACCCCACGCCCAAAGTCGTGATGCCCGAGACGGCTGCGGTCGATATTCCGCTGAGCCGGCGACTGACAGCCCAGGCCAAGCATCACGGCAAGACGATCTGGCTCTTCCCCGAACTCACGGCCGCTCACCCACCGACCGATTCGTTGTGTGCGTTCACCGATGCGATCTGTATTCCCCTGAAAGCCTCGGGTTCGCCATTTGCAGCGTTGCACGTCTACCGCACGGGCCGAGCGTTCACCGAACGCGATGTCCGCTTTATCGAGGCGCTCGCCGGCTATCTGGCCCACGGGTTGGAAATTCACCGTAACCGGCGCACACTCGAAGCCGAGAATTATCGGCTCCGCATCCATACGCCCGCGGCCGACGACATCCTGGGTGGCAGCACGGCGATCATGACCTTGCGGCAGCAGATTCTGAAGGCGGCACCGCAGCCCTTCACGGTCCTGGCTCAGGGGGAAAGTGGTTCGGGCAAGGAACTCGTCGCGCTGGCCATGCACCGCAACAGCCGGCGTGCCGAAGGGCCGCTGGTGGTGGTGAACTGTGCGGCGATTGCCCCCACATTGCTGGAAGCGGAATTGTTCGGCTACAAAAAGGGTGCGTTTAGCGGAGCCGATCGCGATCACCCGGGGCTATTCCAGCAAGCCGATGAAGGAACGCTGTTCCTGGATGAAGTCGGCGAGCTTTCACTGGAATGCCAGGCCAAACTGTTGCGCGTGATTGATGGCAAGGCGTTCCGCCCCGTCGGTGCAACCTCGGACTTGAAAGTCGATGTCCGTATTGTCGCTGCGACACACCGCGATCTGGAGAAAGAGGTCAAAGCGGGTCGGTTCCGGCAAGACCTCCTGTTCCGCCTCCGTGTGATCCAGATTCGCGTACCTCCGCTGCGTGAGCACCCCGAAGACATCCCCGAGTTGGCCGAGTTCTTCCTGGCCAGGGTGTCGGCGGAATGCCGCCGTAATTTCAAGTTCACTCCCGCCGCCATGCGCAAGCTTCAGGCGTATAGCTGGCCCGGGAACGTGCGACAGTTGCGAGCTGCTATCGAGAATGCCGCGGTGATGAGCGAAAGCGATCTGCTGGACGGCGAATCGTTGCCACTCTCCGGGCTTTCCGAAGTTCAGCCGGGCAGTGGAACGAAGTTGCTCGAAACACCCGGTAGCTTGAATATGGACGAAGTGGAAACCTGGGCGATCCTGCGGGCACTCAAACAGACCAACGGCAATGTTTCGCATGCGGCCAAGGTTCTGGGGATCAGCCGCGACACGCTACACACCAAGATCAAGAACAAGAAGATCGACCGCGATTCACTCCTGAACACACCCGCGCCCGCGGGAAATTCCGAGCCGATCACCGTCGAGTGACGCCGCGAACACGGCTCTCACGCACGCACGGTGTGGGGCCGTTCCGGGCTCCCGACACCGCGCTGCAGTTTGACCACCAGCACGGAGCAGGGTGCTTCCCGCATCACCCGTTCCGCCACGCTCCCCATCACCAGACGATCCACCCCGGTCCGCCCGTGGGTGCCAATCACGATCACATCAATCCCGGCATCGGTGGCATAGCGTGCAATCTCGGCTGCGGGGTCGCCTTCCAGCATCACATGCGATACGTGGAGCTTCGGGTTGAAGGGTCGCACCTGCTCCAACTGTTCTTGCCAGTAGCTCTTCTCGCCGTCACTTCCCGGAGCGTGCACATAGGCGACGGCTAGGTTCGCACCATAGGCTTCTGCCAACCCGACCGCGTGAAAGTACGCCTGGTTCGAGTAACTGGAAAAGTCGGTGGGGTAAAGGATCTTCTTGACCTGGATCACGATCAACGCTCCCGTGTGCGTGCTGGGTCGAGTTGCATCCGGTTCTTCGTTCTTCATCGTATCAGCAGTGATCGTTTTCCCCAAGCATGCAGTTGGTGCGCCAGCCTGACCCCGCCGTCTTTTTCTCCGAGCGTGGCGCTCACGCGGGGAGGTAGTGCCGGGCAATCAAATCGTTCTGCAACCAGAGGAGTTTCCCGAATGCACGCACGGTCGTGACCTCCGTGGACCGCTCAAGCCCCAGGCTCATGATGGTCGCGGTCAGCGCATCGGCCACGAAGCCCATGAGCGCGTTCATCTGTACCAGCGGAATGTCGAGCTCGTTGTTGCCGGCCCGGGGTGTGTGGATCTTGCCGACCATGTCGAGGTACTCAACCATTTTGCCGTCATACGGCTTGGTCACCAGCGCCGCGAGATAGCGTGCGAGATGCTGCTTGCGAAACACAATCTGCGGGTGGTCCATTGTCAACGTCGCGAGTGTCTCCGGTGTGGCCCCCTGGTACCCGTGCTGCCGGGGGACGAAATGCCGCCAGGTCGCATCTTGCTGAATCAGCTTGTCGTATACGGCATCGACCAACGTGGGCACAAGCGGTGCCAACTGCGCTGCTGCGCCATGGATGGCAGCAATGTCGTCTGCGCCAATGCCCATGAAGCCGGCCAGGTACTGGAACCGATAGGCCAGGTCGCTTTCCAGGCGTGGTTCGTCAACTTGCATCATCTGTGCGGCTCCGAGTTCGAGTAAAGAGGAATTTGGAGTCCATATTCTGATTCCGCCCAATGAAGTCTAAGCCGCTATACTGTAAAATCAAGAGTCTGGTTGCAGTTCACAACGGAAGTGCTGGAGGCGGCAATGTTTTCGCAGACAGTGGAGTATGCATTGCGAGCCGTGGTCTATCTGGCTTACGAAGCGCCAGCGGCCCGGACCACGGAAGAGATTCACGTTGCGACCAAGGTGAAGCGGGCGTACCTGTCGAAGATCCTGCAGGGGCTCGCCAAGAAGGGGATCGTGCAGACGCAGCGGGGCGTTGGGGGCGGTGTGTCACTGGCACGGACTCCACAAGAGTTGACCATACTCGATGTCGTGAACGCCGTGGAACCGATCATGCGGATTCGGTCGTGCCCGCTGGGGCTCTCGTCGCACGGCATGCGATTGTGCCCGCTCCACAAACGCATGGATCTGGCTTTGGCTTCGGTGGAATCGTCGTTCAAGAACACCACGCTCGCCGAGGTGCTAGCGGAGCCAAGCGATAGCATTCCGCTGTGCGACGGCAAACCACCACCTTTGACTTTGCAACTCCGGCAAACCAAGGCGAACAAAGGCTAGAGCAGTTTCGGGAAGGATTTAGCGAGAGGTGAATCGCTGTGGTAGCTGGGATGGAATCCTTTTCGGGGGTTCCGATGCGTGCATACTCAATGGATTTGCGTGAGCGGGTGTGGGCCGATTGCCAAGCCGGTATGAAGCCACCAGCCGTGGCTCAGAAGTAGTCGGTCAGCGAGTCCTGGGTGCGAAGGCTCAAACAGCGATAGAAAGTCACTGGCTCAATCGCGCCGCTTCCGATTATCGCAAGAAGCTTGAAGAGGCCGGGAGCGCTGATGTCGCCCCGCCAGCCACGCCGACGGTCGATCTGGTGATCGCCATCAAGAACACCTCGGACAAACCCGTGACGGTGTAGACCAAGGGCGACCCGGTCGTGCTGGAACTGATGTTGAAAGGCGAGGGCACGCTGAACCTCACGCCACCCCTTGCGTTCACCGAGGAGTTTCGCCAGCCCCAGGGGGAAGAGATCGCCGCCGGGAAGACATTGGAGATCCCGCTGAAGTCGCTGACCAGTGGCTTCCGTGGTGCCGCTCGCTTCTCGTACTGGACGGAACCCGGTGATCACGAACTGGTGGCGAAGTTCGTCACGGCTGTTTCTCCCGCGCCGAAGGGGTCACAAGAGGCGATGGATGGGTTTGGGAAAGTCGTGCTGACGAGCGCCCCGCTGAAGCTAACGGTGGAAGCGAAGAAGTGAGCGAGCGATCCCGGGAAGCAACCCCCCTGGGACCGCGGTCGTCCCGACCGCTCTCATGCCAAAGAGCGAAGAGCGGGCCGGAGGCCCGCGGTCCCAGGGGAAGACCCGCGGTCGCCCCAACA
>JBGTAO010000435.1:0-3673 GCA_041749835.1 Gemmata sp.
GGCCGAACACCATCCTTGTATTCCGCCTCGAAGAAGCCAATCAATGCCGGGAAAAAGACTTTGCCGAGTGCGAACTTGATCTGCGGATTGGTGATATCGACAAGGCAAGTGAACTTGAACTCTTCACGGCTCGCGAGGAGTTTCGGATTCGCAGGCTCGGGGTACATCTTGATCGTGCCCGCAAGCTTGAGTACTTGTTGCCCGAGATGCTTCCCGAATTCGTCCGGCCCCTTAACCCCCTCCGGTGGATTTGCAGAGAGATCGCCCGCGGCTCCTTGGAGGAACAGGCAGGGTGCTTTCGTTTCGCGTTCCACCTCATTCGCCAGCGCGCCGGGGAAATCAGCGGAGAACTTCATCAACTCCGCCGGGTGCATGGTGGGATGGGCAGCAAAGTTGACCGCGTGGGCGATCGGCTTTCCCTGTTGATCCTCGATTCGGAGCACCAGTAATTCCGGATCTGTAGGTTTATCGGCACGCTTGGACTGGCGATTGCGGTTGAGTTTGGTTTCCGTGGCAGCCGCTCCATATCGAGCTGGTACGCAGGCTTGATCAGCTTTTCGCACCAGAGCGATCAGTTTTTCCTCAAGTTCGCGTGTGTAGGGTTTCTCGGGATTGGGCCAGTTGTCCAACTCGAGTACTGGGCCGTGGTGCGTGTGCGAAGCGACGAGAAACAGTTCGGTAAACTGATCCTTGTCGAGCGCTCCGCGAATGCGTGCCATGGAGCCTCGTGTGGGGGCTCGACCAAGATCGAGGCTGACGAGCGCAATTTTGGAATCATCCGTCTTCAACACCAGAGCGCGGGCGAGGAGTGGATCGAGCACGCCAACACTCGGTTGGTCCTTCCGTGCGGCATAACCCCACATTGGATATCCCACAGGCGGTGTGATATTCGTTTTGGTAGCCCCTGCCTGGAGCCCTTCTGCAGCCACTGGAAGGGCAGATGTGAGTACGATTCCAACTGCCAGAATGGGCCGGAACATGTTGCGTCTCCCGTGATACACTTCCGGAAACAAGTTACCAGTACATCTTGGAGAACAATGCATGATCCGTCCCGTTTCCGATTCCGACACGGAATCAATCATCGCTTTAACGGCGGGCACGGGCTTCTTCAAGCCACTGGAACTGACCGCGCTTGAGGAAGTTCTTCACGATTACCACGAATCAAACCATGAACACGAACACCGTGCCATCGCCTGGGAGGAACAAGGGGAGTTGCTCGGTTACATGTATTATGCGCCCGCACCCATGACGGATCGGAGTTGGTACTTGTACTGGCTTGCCGTTGCTACCGGGCAGCAAGGCCGTGGATTAGGCGGTAAACTACTCGCCTTCGTGGAAGCCGACATCCGAGCCGCAAAAGGTCGATTCCTTTTCATTGAAACTTCTGCCACGGATCATTACGCTCCGACACGACAGTTCTACCTCAAGCATGATTACCAACTCGTGGCGTCCATCGCAGACTTTTATGCAGATGGTGACGGACTTGCAGTTTTTGCGAAGCGGATCAGTCCCAAGGAATCTGCAAGTGTGAGGTAACTGCCAGAGGGCGACCCCATCGAGGTACACTTTCGCGAGCGAGGATTCCCTGAGCGGCTCTGAAGGAGAGCCCGAGTTGCTCTTGCCCGACTCCGTATGATGGGGTGCGGGACGGCATAATCGGACCAATCGATTCGCACGGCCCTCATGCCAAGGAAGGCACGTCAAGGCGAAGAGTTCTCACCCAAGTTACACATCCAGCCGGAACGATCATTGCTACTGACAACGCGGACGCCCCAAAGCCGGTGGTCGGCCTCAGGTGCGAAACCGCCCCAGCATCCCAGACCCAGACCAGGTACACGGCCTTGACTAACCACCCAATTTCGCCAGTCTTGCAAAAGTTGGGTGGGTGATCAGGCCGAAACAGGTAGCGTCGGAGTCATTGCTTGCGGAACCGGGAACAACCGCCCGGAGTATTCAGCTCGGTCAATCCGGAATGATTGAGGAGTTGGTGCTACCGTACCAGGACTTCGCGCTGCCAAGTGCTGACTCGGGGTCCCCCGCTGGTGGTCCCCACAACCCCGAGTCAGGCAGCGCCAAGTTGTGCGCAATGCCTGACTCGCCCCTCGCCCCGAGGGTGCCCCACGGCGATTCGCGCCGCCCGCTATGGATAGCAGGCTAACCACCGGGGCGGGCGCGGGGTCGAGCGAGAAAAAACGGAGTGCCTCGCGATGAAAAAGGTGTTCACCACCGGTCAGGTGGCCAAGATTTGTAAAGTCGCCCCACGCACCGTGTCGAAGTGGTTCGACTCGGGTCGTCTCAAGGGCTACCGGATCCCGGGCAGCCAGGATCGCCGCATCCCCCGAGAACAACTCATCCGGTTCCTTAAAGAACATGGGATGCCACTCGGAGAACTGGAAGAGGAAGAATGGCACAAAGTGCTGCTCATCGGCACCGAGAAGCTGTTCACCGATCGTATCAAAGAGCTGCTGCCCGAAAACGATGACTACAAATTCGAAACCGCGAACAGCGGATTCGAAGCTGGTATCCTCGCGGGGAGCTTTCACCCGGATACGATTATCATTGATCTGAGCTTGGGCCGCAGTGAAGCGATCCAGATCACTGGGAACCTTCGCAAGGACGAAGCCTACGCCACGACGCTCATCGTGGGCCTGGCGAGCGAAGACGAAGCTGCTCCTGAACAACTCGGCCAGTACGGGTTCAACGACATCTTCAAGAAGCCGTTTGACCTCGCACTCCTGGGTGAGAAGATCAAGAGCATCGCCGATGCCAAGCGAGAAGACTGACCCGACCCCTCGGGGCAGGTTCGCACGTAACCGCGACGCAACACCGAGCACACTTGGCGTGCTGGGTGACGCGTCGCGGCTACAATTCTGGTACCCTTCTGGAGTGGACCATGAACCGGCGTGCCTTCCTTTCCCTCTCGGCGATCACACCACTTGTCCACACTTTGCCGGGATTGGCGCAACCACAGGCACCCAAGAAAAATGAAATCCAATGTGATGTAGTGATCGTGGGTGGTGGTGTCGGGGGCATCGCGTGTGCGCTGGCCGCCGCTCGCAAAGGGCTCCGGGTTGTACTGAGCGAGCAATACGACTGGATTGGTGGCCAACTGACTTCGCAGGGCGTGCCTCCCGATGAACACCCCTGGATCGAAGAGTGCGGGAGTACCAAAACCTATCGCCAGTTCCGCCAGCGGGTACGTGATTTCTATGCTCGCAACTATCCGCTTTCAGATGCCGCACGCAACAATGCACGCTTGAACCCCGGTAACGGTAACGTGTCGCGGCTCTGCCATGAGCCCCGGGTCGCCGTTGCCGTGCTCCTGGAGATGCTCGCTCCGCACATTTCTGCCGGCCGGGTTCAACTCTTGCAGCCTTACTATCCGAAGTTCGCCGAGACCAACAGCGACCGCGTGGAATCCGTCGAGCTTTGGGCAAAAAACTCCCATGATTGGGCAACTGTGACTGCCGAATATTTCGTGGATGCGACCGAAACCGGTGAACTACTCGCACTCACGAATACCGAGTTTGTGACCGGTGCAGAAGCGCGAATCGATACACACGAACCCCATGCGCCACTGGTCGGCAATCCGGCGAACCACCAGGCCTTCACCTATTGTTTCGCGGTCGATTATCAGCCTGGTCAAGACAATCGCATCGACAAGCCGGAAGAC
>JBGTAO010000436.1:0-4426 GCA_041749835.1 Gemmata sp.
CTGGAGCTCACGCGAACGCTGCGCGATGGACAACGCGACGGTTCGTTGCTGGCGATCCTCGATCGCACGGTCACGCCCATGGGTGCCCGCCTGCTGCACGATACCGTGCTGGCCCCACTCACGGAAGCCGCGGCCATCAACGCCCGGCTCGATGCCGTCGAGGAGTTGCTCCACGATCACAAACTGCGAGGGCAACTGCGGGAACTGCTGGAAGAGTGCGCGGATATCCAACGGCTCACCACACGAGTTTCGACGGCGCGTGCGAATCCGAAGGATCTGACCGCGATTGCCCGAACCCTCCGCAAATTGCCCGCGGTGAAAGCCAAGGTGGCGGGGCGACGTTCCGGGTTGCTCCAGGAGTTGGAACAACGGCTCGAACTCTGCCCCGATCTGCGCGATCTCCTGGACAACGCCCTGACCGAAGACCCGCCGTATCTGGCGAAGGATGGCGGCGTCATCCGACCGGGCTTCAACGCGGAACTGGACGAATTGCGCACGCTCTCGACAGAAGGCAAGAACTGGATCGCCCGCTATCAAGCGATGGAGATTACTCGCACCGCCATTGCCAGCCTCAAGGTGGGCTACAACCAGATCGACGGTTATTACCTGGAAGTGACGAACGCGAACCAATCGCGAGTACCCGACAACTACAAGCACAAGAAGACGTTGACCGGTGCGACTCGCTACTGGACTCAGGAACTCCGCGAATACGAGGAGAAGGTCGTCAGCGCCGAAGACAAGAGCAAGGCGCTCGAGTTGCAACTGTTCCTGCAGATCCGCGATCAGATCGCTGCGCAGACCACCCGCCTGCTCAACACCGCCGATGTTCTCGCGGCGCTCGATTTCCTGACCGCCCTGGCCGAACTCGCGGCGACCCGGAACTACATCCGCCCCGTACTCAGCGAAGAACCCATACTCGACATTCAGGATGGCCGGCATCCGGTGCTGGATCTGATTCTGCCACCGGGTACGTTCGTCCCCAACGATGTGAGTTTCGATTCCGCCGCGACCTTCTGGCTCATCACCGGCCCCAACATGGCGGGCAAGTCGACCTTCATCCGGCAGGTCGCGTTGCTCACGCTGATGGCGCACATCGGGAGTTTCGTGCCCGCCAAGGCCGCCACGATTGGCCTCACCGATCGCATCTTCACCCGCGTGGGGGCCAGCGATGAACTCAATCGCGGGCAATCGACCTTTATGGTCGAGATGACCGAAGCGGCCAACATCTTGAACAACGCCACACCCCGAAGCCTTGTGATCCTCGACGAGATAGGCCGCGGCACCAGCACCTACGACGGCGTTTCGCTCGCTTGGGCCATCACCGAGTACCTCCACGACGTGATCGCTTGCCGGGCGCTGTTTGCCACCCATTACCACGAAATCGCCCAACTCTCCGAGTCGCTCCCACGGCTCCGCAACTATAACGTGCTGGTACACGAGGAAGCCGGGACGATTGTGTTCCTGCACAAGATCGCCAGTGGGAACGCGGACAAGAGCTATGGCATCCATGTCGCCCGGTTAGCTGGTGTGCCCGAAGCCGTGCTCAAACGAGCGACTGCGGTGCTGCAATCGCTGGAAAGCCGGCACGAACTCCCGACGCCTCAGCGCGAAGCTCTGGCACCCGGCAAACCCGTGGTTGATCCGCCCGAAGCTCCGCGACGGAAGCACAAGCTCAAGCCGCACATCTCCGGCCCCACGCTCTTCGGGGAGGGCGACGCAGAGGCCGGCTAAGGTGAAGGCGGTTCCCGTGGAATTGCACCGCGAGGTTGTGAATGAATGTTCCCCTGCCCAAGTACGCCGAGCGCGGACCGATTCACGATGTCGTGTGGATTCCGCTCAAGTTCTTCCACGATAGCCGGGGCTGGCTGGTCGAACTCTTTCGTAACGATCTCATCGATCCGAAGTTCCACCCGGTGATGGCGTACGTCTCGCAGACCAAACCCGGTGTGGCTCGCGGCCCACACGAACACATCGACCAGGCCGATTACTTCTGTTTCACCGGCCCATCCACCTTCCGCGTCTATCTCTGGGATTCCCGCGTCGGGTCTCCGAGCCTGGGTGCAAAAGACGTTCGGGAAGTCGGGGAATCGAACCCCTACGCGCTCATTGTCCCTGCCAGTGTGGTTCACGCCTACAAGAACGTTGGCGACAAGGATGGGTTGGTCTTCAACGCGGCGAATCGGCTCTACGCTGGCTGGCTGAAGCAAGACACCGTGGACGAGATTCGCCACGAAGCGGATGCTCACTCGCCATATGTTCTGGATTAGCGCAGAGCGTTCCGGGACCGCTCCCCCTGGGACCGCTGCCCTGGGACCGCGGTGGTCCCGACCGCAACAAAACAAGAGCGGACCAAAGGTCCGCGGTCCCTGGAAAGACACACGCTCACCACAGCTCCCCTGGGACCGCGGTGGTCCCGACCGCTCTTCCGCTGATAACCGGGATGCTCACGCATCCCGCTCGCCCCACAACCCGCTTCCCCTGGGACCGCGGTCGTCCCGACCGCAACAAAACAAGAGCGGACCAAAGGTCCGCGGTCCCTGGAAAGACACACCTCCGCTCGCCCAAGCCAAATGCGGACCCAAGAAAAGAAGTCACGCGGCCCGATCCAACTCCACTCCCGCTCGCCACCAGAACGCCGCACCCACACCCACAGCCATCACGGCGAGACCCACCAGAGCCCCGATCGCACGCCGTGGTTCCACCCAGGCAGAGGTGTACCACACAACTGCCGGAAGTCCGACCACCGCAACCACCACGGGCAGCACCAGCCGAAATGCGCTTGCTGGTGAAGCGAGTCGCACGGAAAGCCAAGCGCTCAGGCCAATCGTCAATATCGTGCCCGCAATGAATGCAGCCAGGACTGCGCTCCCTCGTTGGAGCCCGCCATCAACCGCAAACCCCGAGACCAACGCCGCTGCTGCACCTCCGGCAAACACTAGGCCATGCTCCACGTGAGCGCGAACTTTGGAGCGCAAGATTCGGTTGCGCGGCAGCGTGGTGATCAGCAGCGAATCGAGTGTCGCCCGCTGGCGTTCCCGTGCCACGCAACCCGTCACGCCCACTGTGAGTGGTAGCAGATAGAGCAAACTCGCAATGACACCCGCGGACACCAACAACTCTCCAGCGGTGTCGGGTGGCCCTGGCGCAGACTGAGCCAATCGCACCGCCTCGGCCGGATCGAGCGTTCGCATGGCACGCTTCATCAACAGCCAACCACCGGATACGAACAGGGCCACGGCCAGGAGCGTGAACACTGCCCCCATCCAGCGTGTCGGCGTTTCCAGACTGGGCCAAGGCCCCACTCGACCCGCGTAGCGTTCCTTCCACAGGATCGGGTTTGCTTCATCGAGCGGCGGCAACGGCTCCGGTTCCCGATCGTGGTTGTTTAGAATCGGTATCGCTCGGCCACGGGGTGGTTCGGGAAAGGCTGTGGGTGCCCACGGACCACTCGTGGCACCGACGCCACGTAAGCGCCGGATCGCTTCACCGATCAGCCAGACGGCAACTACGACTTGCCCAACGGGGTAACCGAAGCCGACCACCACACGCAACGCTTCGGAGTTCACTCCGAGCCGTAGATAAGCGAGCATCGCAAAGGGTGTGAGCAACACAAACGGGGGAATGAGGGCACCGCCAACGACTGCCGCTGTGTGAGCGTAGGCCCGCACAAGTGCTGTTCGAGAATCCGTGTTCGCCGATCCTGCGTGAATACCAATCGCAGCCGCGAGCACGGTTGTTCCTGACGTCAGCGCGTAGCCAGCCAGCAGGAACTGCGCATCTGCGCCACCAAATAGCCAGGTGATCAGCACGATCGGCACACCCGCCAGTACCACACTGAGGACAAGCAACACGCGAGCGATCAGCTTGCCCCAAATAATCTCGGAATCGGTTAACTGAGTGGTGAGAAGCAGCGAAAGTGTCCCACGGTCCTTTTCCTCAGTCAGCGTAGCCACGGCGTATGCTGGTGTGATCATCGCAACAAGAAGCAACTGAACTTCAAGCAGAACCAGCGCCACCAGCCCCGCAACCTGCGGAACCCGAGCGGCTGGCAAGAGTGTGGTATGCCGATCCCCATAACCGGAGAAACGGAACGGATACGCCCAGACAAACGCGAACCCCAACAACGCCAAGAACAGCGTATACAAGAACAGGATTCGTAACCGGGCGACCTGACCACGACGGGTGAGTCGTACCAGTTCCCACCAGATGAGTGGGGCAAACACCGACGGGCGAAGGGGTGGCAAAGCAGGTTACCCCGGGCAGTCAACAATTCGAGAGCCGGATTGGCTCGTACGCAACAAAGCTGGCTCGTTGAGCGTACCGAGTGAAGCCGATCGGAGCACCACGAGCAAACCAGTCTCGGCAACCACGGTCCCCGGGAAAGCGGGTTGCGGGGCGAGCGGACCTCTGGTCCGCTTTTCGGTCC
>JBGTAO010000437.1:0-7088 GCA_041749835.1 Gemmata sp.
AGTTCATGTCCAGGCGTTCGATGTTGCGTGCAAGATCGGCAATGCTGATGTTCTCGAAGCCATTCACTTCCAGAGCGATATCGGCATCGCCCAAAGTGAGATCGAGATCGATCAGGGCCGCGGTGTTGGTTGGATCGGCCGCCAGTGTGGCCGCCAGGTTCACAGCCAGCGTGGTCGTGCCCACGCCACCGCGTGAACCGAGCACAGCAATGACCGATGAGACACCATTGGAGCGAGTGACCAAACCAGTCGAGGTTTCGGTTTCGCCGTTTTCACCCAATGCTCGGCGCAATGCGGCGAGCATGTCTTCCAGGCCCACCGGGTGAGTAAGGAAATATTTGGCACCCTTTTGGAGCGACTGTAACAGTGCCTGGTGATCGTGGCTGATTGTCAGGATGGGCAGCCTCGGGTGTTCGACCGAGAGTTGCCCGATCATCTGCAAGGCCCGATTCTTGTCGGCATCCAGTGCGACAATCGCCAGATCCGGCGGTGATGGGGCGATGACATCAAAGAAGTATTCGTAACGAGCACATTCCGCCTCAAGCCAAACAAAGTCGACTCCGAGCAATAACGTTCGGAGCGACTCACGGGTTGATTCGGTCGGGTCGACGATTGCGACTCGTTGCATGGCCACCACCGGTTCAGTTTGATCGCGTACCGTACAGGAATCTTTAGCTCACAAACTTCGACCCCGGCGGAACCGGGGTCGAAGCTTCTGAAGATTCACTCAATTTCGTGGAACTGACGGAACCACTACAGCCGGCGGAATCGAACTCAAAGGCGAGATCGGAGCCGGAGCAGTTATTCCCTCGGTTGACACTGGAGCACCAGGAACCGCAGAGGGAATCGCAGGAAGGGCAACCCCACTGCTGGTTCCCGAAGGCAGCACCGCAGGTACCGAAGTCGCGGGTGCAGATCCGATTGCCGGCAGGGTATTCGCTGGGAGCGAATTGTGCGGTGTCAGCATGGGAGTGGCACCAATGCCACCCATCCCCGTGTTGCAGGTTCCCGTGGAGCAGCCACCGAGGCCACCGCCCATGGCGGGGTTGCAGACACCACCGACGCAGGGGAAGATGGCGGCTGCCGGGTCGCAGCGGTAGGGAGCGTTGTAGCACTTGCCTTCCCAAACCTTCCGCTGGCCACGAGGAGCTTCGAGCACGTTTTCCAGGAACAACTCGTAATCATCGGGGCTGCGGGTTTCGCGGCCGGGGACTCGCTTCGGAACCTGATCGCAGTTCATCGGGCCAACCAGGCGCGGTGTCACCAGGATCACCAGCTCCGATTCGCGTTGTTCGTGGGTCACACGGCTGAACAGCGTGCCCAGATAAGGGACTTCACCCAGCACCGGGATCTTCGTTGAAGAAGCCTGAACGCTGTTCTGGATCAACCCACCGATGGCGTACGTTTGGCCCGATTCGAGCATCACAGCCGCACGGATCTGCTGCTCGGTAAAGCCAGGGCTAATGGTACCACCGATGTTGATACCCAGACCTTGACTGACGGCCGAGACACGCGGGTTGATTTCGAGCCAGATGTTTCCGTTGCCATATACGATCGGGAGCACTTCGAGCTCGGTGCCGAAGGGCACCAGTTGAACACCAGGACCGGTAATACCCGAGGTTCCGCTGATGATGGCTTGCTGACCACCGGCACGGAAGAAGGCCGGTCGGCCACTCTGCGTGACAACGCGGGGCTCGGCGAGGAACCTGGCAATACCCTCGGTACGGAGTGCTCGCAGGACACCGAAGAACTGCGTCGGTACGATCGAGAAGATGAACTGGCCGTCACCACCTACGGTCGGGGCACCCGTCAGCACACCACCGGTGATGAGGCCGCTCACAATGCTGGTAAAGTTCGCGGTCGAACCACGCACCGAGAAATCGAAGCCACGGCTTCGGAGCAAGTTGCGGTCGACCGAGGCCACCACGACATCGATTTGCACCTGCTGACCGCCACCGACCTGCACAGCGTTGATAACGTTGTTGGCGTTGCCACCGACCGCACTGGCGGCCAACCGCGAAACAGTTTCGGCGTCCTGGGGACTGGTGACGTAACCACTGAGTACGATCACGTTCCCGATACCGGGTTGCACATCGATCGCGGCAGTGGGAACGGTGCGCCGGATCAGGTTCCGGAGCAGATCGAGGTCTGGCTGAACGACCACGTCGTAAACTATCTTCGGCTTGTCTTTTTGGACCAAAGTCAGCTGCGTGACTCCAGTCGTCTTCCCAGTCATGAGAAGCTTTTTCGGGTCATTGGGATCAATACGCACCTGCAGGATATCTTCGCGGGCAACAAGGATATCTGTCGGCGGTTCCGGCAGCTTGGTATCGAATGAGACCAGGCCACCGAGTGGGACGATGAGAGCCCCAGTTTTGTCCACCTTCACCGTACCGGTGGTCGGTGGCTGCATCGGCATGGGCGGTTGGGCGTATGTCGCTGTTCCGACCACCCCGGCAACCAAGACCAGACCCCAGATCAGGGACCGTCGTGTGTTGGGTTTCAGGTGCATCCTTTCACCTCTCCTCGCAATTAAAGGGCGGTTGACCCGCCCGGCTGCACTCGGGTCCGTCGCGACCGTGGCTACAATACCATCGGCCGGGGCGATTCACCGGTACCGGGTCGGGCTTCCTGCCCGTTCCGGTCGGTGATCTGTTCCCGCATGGTCTCGCCACCATCCGGGAACCAGTTACTTAATCGACCTTCTTCGGCTCCGAACCCGCACCCGTTTCCGGCTGCGTGATCGGATCTTTCGGCTGCTTCGCGGTTGCTTCCACAGGTGAGAGAACGTGTTTCAACTTCCACTCACCCGGGCGCACTTCTTCAAAACGGTTGATGACTGTGCCACTGGTCGTATGGACGGCAATATCGTGCGTTCGCTTGGTCTGCGGGCCAGCAATGGGCTTGGCGTTCCCATCCGGCTTGGGCAGTGTGAATTCTTCGTGCGGTGCGGGCTTCGGTCGTGCGCGGCCGACCAATGCATCGGTCACCCATTGCCCTTTACCCAGTCCGTTCTTCAAGTGGAGCCCCAGAGCACCACTCAAATCGCTATATGCACCTTCGGCGAATTCCTTGGGCAGTTCCTTCTCGATGAACATTTGGGCCACGAGATCCTTGGTGATCTCGGTGTCGGCCGGAATCTCTTCCTTGGCGATCAAAACCTTGACCCTCTCCATCACCGGTGTCGTGTCCACGAGCGGTGCAATCGGGCCTTCGGTGGTCTTGCTGCCATTGCCTTCACCCCTGTCCGTCGGTGCAAAGACCACCGGGTGCAGATCGTCCTGGAGGAGCTTCTGCATCTTCTTGATGTCGTAAGTCGGATCGAGTGGCTTGCCCGGATGGCGAAGTAACAACTCCATGTCACAACCACGCTTCTTGGCCAGGGCTAGCAGCAAGGCTTGCTCCTGGGTGAGCGCGAACACTACCGAACCCATGTTCGGGAACACGCCTTGCTTGGCGTCGTAAGAAGTCTGTGTATCGACCGCGAGCACGAGCATATCCACTAGAATTGGGAAGGCCTTGAGCTGGTTCCCCAACCGCAAAGTTGCCAGCACATCCACCTTGGAACCCGGGCCAACAAAACCCGCGGCGGCTCGCAAGGCATTCATGGGAAGCGAGCTGACATCCATCCCTTCCGGCGGAGTGATCACGCCACCCTTTGCCAGTGCCGCAGGACTGAAGACCTCGTCTTTGGACATTGGCCGTGTGAGCCGTTTGTCGATCAACTCCGCTTCATCAATGACGAATGCCGGCGGCAGACTTTCCTTGTTGACCTTTTTCTTGGCGGCGAGTTTCGGTAACTCGGCTGCCGAAAGCATGGTTCCAACCGTCAGATCTTTGGTGGCCACCCAGACTTCGACTTGTTCGATCTTGGGTTTCGCATTGATCTGCGTTGTCAAGAATGCGGCCACCAGGCCACATCCGACCGCCACGACCATCAGGAGCAAGTTCTTCTGTTTCATGGTGCTACCCCTCGGGGGACTAAAGGACTGCAAGACCTACGGCCACCACGATTGCTCTCACGAGGGGTGTGAGCTCAACCAATGACGTTGGCACCGATTCCTCGGAAGCCAACAGCCTGGTAGCCACCAGGCTAGCCGGGCCAAATTGCCGGAACGGGGTGTGGCAATCTGGCACGTGAATCCAACTCGTAACCACGATCCAAATACTTCGGGCAGTACCACGACGAACCGATTAACCAGCAAGGTCTGGGGGCACCGGGTTAACGGTTACCTCAACCTTAACGAAGTTCTCCGGCCTGTGCTGTACGCCAATCCGAGTTCCCCGCATAAAGATTCGACCCCGGGAGACAGGTTACTTCAGTCATTCCGGGAATCGGGGGCGTGCGGAGAATTTGCAACTTGCCTGTTCTATAGCTCACCCCACGTTTCGCGGCTGAAACGAAAGGGTGGAATTTTCGACTTGGACCACTAATTACGCTTTTAACACCAGCATGTAGCCCAGATAGAGCAAGAATCCGACGCACAGTGGAATACCGTACGGCAGCTTCACCCAGATTTGCCGTCGTTCCTGAGCCCGTTGAACCGCTTCACTACTTTGACGGTTCGCAATCATTTTCAGATCGGTGCCAATCTCGCGGAACATCGTGGCGTTCGCGCGAAAGTTGCGACGCAGCAGAATCATGATCAGGCCAAACGCTCCGCCTACGATTGCACCAAAAGCAAACGCCCAGAACACCACACCAAGTGCCGGCAGAGGTTGCATTCCAGCGGCAGCAGTCGTTGCGCCCGAGCCAAAGTACGCACCCGCCCACGCACCGAAGCCCATTTGCATTTTCACGTCCCCTTCGCCAACACCACGAATGGCCAGCATGGGGAAGAGCAGCGCGAAGCCGAGTACGGTTCCGAGAAATGCCATTCCCAAACCACCCGTACCAGAATCAATCGACAAGCCGAGATCGTGGAAGATGCCGAGCATCCAACCACTGAGAATGAGTGGCAGCGTGACCCAGTTCGGAACCTTCAAGGCCCAGCCATCGATGAACGCAGCCAGGATCATTCCCAGGCAAAGGACGATGAGCGGGCCAGCATTCAAGCCTGTGGGTGAAATGGCGGCCCAGAGCTGGTGCGAGAGGAATGCGGCTGCCACCCATAAGAGGGCAAGCAGCGGCATGCGGGACATCTGGAGAAGAAAGTCGCGGTCGAGGCCCAGTGAATCGTCGGTTTGCGGTGCGGTTTGCTCAAGCGTCGGCGCTTCGCTAGCCATCGGTAATTACCTCGGGAACATCGCGTGAGAAATCGGGGTCGCGTGGTCGTTACATGTACCAAGACGCGAGCCGAGCCTTGGAGGGCTCGGCTCGCGACAGGTTGTCGTCCGATCTGGGCCGCCCACAGGTCAGTTTGTCGGGGGCTTGACCGAGGAGCCAACGAAGCTGAAGGTCTCGTTGGCGTTCGAGCCAAGCGTGGTGATGGCGGCGATGCAGACGACCACGATCAGGGCCAGCATCACAGCGTATTCGACAGCGGTCGGGCCATCTTCGTTCTTCAGAAACGACACCACGTTTTTGCACAGGTTGCGCATGATCTGAACTCCTTGGAAATCGATAAAAAAGAACAACACAACTCAGTGCTTGTGGGGTTCCCCGCCCCGCAAGCACCCACCGACTCTCCGGGGCACGATCCCGGCCGATCGGTTACTTGATCTTGACACCTTGCAGTGAGACGTCGTTGAACATCTCGCTTGTCGTTTCGCCGATGTTGGCCACTGCCGCAAGGATCGCGACCAAAATCAGGGCAAGCATGACAGCGTACTCGACTGCAGTTGGCCCGCTTTCTTCCTTCAAGAAAGCGACGGCCGTGCGAACGACCCGGCCGAGCATGACACTACTCCGTGAGGCGCAAGTCGGCGGGCTACCGGCTCCACCGTTGGTTAGCAGCTGCTCGGGGTGACCCGTACGCTTCTCGGCGACGGTTCCTGGCGACTACTCCAGTTCGAGACGGTCTACCCGGCGACTCGTTCACGACGGAACCCTAGTGTGCCCACGATGCCGAGTCAAATCGCTTGCCATTCGAATTCCACTGACAATGCCGAGAAAATCGACAGGACTATTTGGGATGCCCCAGCAGGAGGGTTGAAATGGAAGACTTGAGGGCTTGCAGTACCCAACTCAACCGTTCCGCGATTGCGGTCTGAGCCTGGAAAAGTTGTTGCGGGCGTGCAAGTCGCCGCAACCAGCCAATGGCCGAACACAAACTTCCTGTGCTGGCGAGTACAAAGACAAATTCATCGGGCACCGGAAGCGCTCCACCTGTGTTGCGGTAGGCACGCAAACCCGCGCGAAAATGATCCTGATCGAGCGACGGCAGATCGCCCAGTAATCGGGCCAGATCGACTCCGCGAAAATCGGAACCCAGTGCACCGTAATCGACAATCCCGCTCACACGATCCTGTTCCAACAAGAGATTCGCTCCCCGCAAATCCCGCACACAGAGCCCCTGCGGTAGCGGAACTTCGCTCCAGGGTTGTAACACCGCGATTGCCGAGTGACAACGCGCTGTCACGGATTCAGACGCCTGTCGAAGGAGTAACCTCAGCGCCGAATTGAGCAAGGGATGTGGCTCCGAGGGTTCTGGGCGGCGACACCATTCTTCCAGCACCGCCAAACGCTGGAGCACCCCCCGACAGGGTTGTTCGCGGCCCTGTTCGGGCCAGCAGGCGTGGAGTTGCGCCACCGCAGCAGACATGGCTTCGATCGCTCCCACTGTTGGGTTTTGTACTGGTGTGCCCGGTCGCCAGTCGCACAGATCCCACAACTGGCGTCCTGCTCTACAGAAGCTCGTTCCTTCCGTGGTACGAATTGTTCGTGGAACGAAGGGCAGATGCGAAGCCTGGCTCAGTGCGTTGTGGATTTCACGGAGATGAGTTGATTCGGTGCCTGGCGGCCACGCTTTGAGTGCAACCTGGCTATGCCCCAGCGAGTCGCTGCCACACCAGACATTCGCGCCACTGAATCCGCCACCGACCGGAACCCAGTGCAACTGCACCCGATCTGGAAAATACTGGGCCAGGACCGCCGCGGGCGGTTGAAGTGTTCGCAGTTCCACGGAGAGATTTTAGCTGCGAACTGC
>JBGTAO010000438.1:0-18185 GCA_041749835.1 Gemmata sp.
GGTACCTGAGCCTGCCGGGAGATGAGAGAAGAGCGGTCGGGACGACCGCGGTCCCAGGGAGAGCGGGTTGCAGGGCGAGCGGAGGGTGTCAGCCCTCCGGTTACCAGCACAACAGACGAGCGGTCGGGACGACCGCGGTCCCGGGGGAGAGCATCCGTTGAGCTTCTTCTCCTGGGACCGCGGACCTCAGGTCCGCTTTTCTGCTTTCTCACTTCTGCATTTCGCTTTGCAGCTGTCGGGACGACCGCGGTCCCGGGGAAGCGGCTCTCACACGAGTGCCACGCGGCCTTCCGGCACGCCACGGTAAATCCGATTGATGCGATCGCGATTCAACCCCAGCACCTTGTCGAATCGGCTGAGCTTCAAGCCTTCCAGGCCGATATCGTAATCGGCCATGTGGTATAGCATGGACACATCCGCCTGGATTTCCTTGTTCAACTCGCGGCGGAAGAGCCAACTAAACAGCGGCACGCCACCATTGGGCAACCGATATTGCGACTTGACATAGGCCAGCGAAAAGATCCGCGTGGTCATGTCGTCCTGAGGCACAAAGAAGATAGCCACGCGCCACCGGATCATCCGTTCCTGCGAGGCATCGGGGCTGGTCCACCAGTGATCGAACACCGAGTGCACGGGCGAGAACCGCGTGGTCCAGTGGTCGTGGAACAAGTCGCCGCGCCGAATACCCAGCCAGAGTGCGTACAGCCAAAAGATCTGTTTTGTCGGTCCCACATTGGTGACGTGCACGGAATCTTCCGTCGAGTCGATGCGCACCTTCACTTCGTGCATCCGCTCGAGGTTGTAACCGAAGGTTTCGTGGACTGTGCCGCTATGCTCGATCTCGTTGAAGTTGTCGACGGCCAGTTCGAGTGGTGCCGGTACAAAGTGCTCGAAGGTTCCCAACGGATAGAAGCCTTCCGAATCGATCTCCGGAAAGACCGGGTCGCTCTCGCGGGTCTTGGCCCAAATGAGACCATACTGTTCCCGGACCTCGTAGCTGGTGGTGCAGGTCGTCAGTTTGGGTGCGCCCGGGCTTTCGCCATAGCCGCAGCGATCGAACGACCAGCCGTGGTACTTGCAACGAATGCGATCGCCCACGACCTCGCCCGCACTCAACTTGAGCCGACGATGGGGGCAAATGTCGGACATGACCGCTGGCTGCCCCTGCGAAGTCCGAAACACCACCAATGGTTCACCTGCAACGACCACGCCAATCGGCTTCTTGCGCACTTGGCTGGCACGGGCAACGGGCTGCCAGTGATCAAGCATCCCCATGGGTACCCTCATTCTGCTATAGTTCACTAGATGATATCGGCACCCAGCCCCGCGCATGTTGACGCGTATCACCCCGATTGCTGACACATTTATATTATCCCCAGATTACGCAGAATTCCCATGTTTACAGGATTAGTCCAGACGCTCGGAACTGTTCACACTCGACAAGGCGATGGCCACGGTGGTAGTACTCTCAGCATTTCTGAGGCCACACTGGCACCAAAGTTGGAACTTGGTGAGAGCGTGGCCGTGAATGGCGTCTGCCTCACCGTGGTGAGTCGGGAGCAGGATTGCTTCACCTTTCAAGTGGGCCCCGAGACGCTGGCGCGAACCTCATTGGACCTGTTGGCTCCGGGTGATCCGGTGAATCTGGAGCGAGCGCTCCGTGCCGGCGACGCTATTGGCGGGCATTTCGTGAGTGGGCACATCGATTGCACCGGGCAGGTGCTGGAACGAATTGCAGGTGGTGAGTGGCTCACCGTCTGGTTTGGCTTCCCGAGCGAATTTAACGAGTTGATGGTACCCAAGGGCTCGATTGCCGTGGATGGTGTCAGCCTCACGGTTGTCGATGTCGAGCCCGAGAGGTTCAGCGTCATGCTCATTCCGCACACTCGTGAGCACACCACACTGGGAATTCGCTCGGTGGGAAGCGCGGTGAACCTGGAGTTCGATCTGCTGGCCAAACATGTTCAAAAGCTGGTAAAGAACATGAGCATCTCCGGATCACGCTCGTGAACAATCGCGTTTCCGTTCCTGAATCCGCTCGAATCCTGGCGACTTTGACTACAACAACTGCATGTCCGACAACAACAACATGTCTGGTCCGTCCCCGCGTCAGACGCTCAGCTACCTGCGCAGCCTCTTCGAGGCGTATGGCCTTGAGGCCAAGAGTAAGCTGGGGCAGAACTTCCTCATCGACCTGAACCTGCTCGATCTCATTGTTCGCACCGCCGAGCTCAATCGCTCCGATTTGGTGCTGGAAGTGGGAACCGGCACCGGCTCGCTCACGGCGAAACTGGCCGAAGAAGCGGGCTTCGTGGTAACCGTCGAGATCGACTACTCACTTCAACCAGTCGCCGAGCAGGTGATTGGCCGCCGGCCCAACGTGCGGTTTGTCCATGGCGATTGCCTGGAAAGTAAGAATGAACTGAATCCCGATATGCTGGCCGCGTGGGACGAAGCCGCGGCGATTCCGAGTATCCGGCGGCGGAAACTGGTGGCAAACCTGCCCTACGTGATCGCCACACCGCTGGTGAGTAACCTTCTCATCACGCGGACGGATATTGAGCGCATGGTCGTGATGGTGCAGTGGGAGATTGCCGAGCGCATGCGGGCCGTGCCGGGCACCAAAGATTACAACGCGCTCTCGGTGTTGATGCAAAGCGTGGCCGATGTGGAAGTGGTGCGGAAGGTGCTCCCGACGAACTTCTATCCGCGCCCCAAGGTCGACTCGGCCATTGTGCTCATCAAGCCAAACCCCCAGAAGCGGGCTCTGGTAGGGGATGTGCCGAAGTTTCGCGTGTTCCTGCGAGATCTCTATGTGCACCGCCGCAAGAACCTGCGGCAAGCATTGGTGGGTTGGCCCCAGGGTCGCCGGGATAAGGGCGAAGTGGATGCGAAACTCGCGGAACTGGGCCTCGATGGAACGATCCGCTCCGAGATGCTCGATATCGAACAGCACCTGCGCTTGTGTGCCGCGTTCGGTTGAGCAAGTTTGATAAACAGTATCAACGAAGACGAGCCCGGCTTTTTCGTCGGACTCGCTCGCGTGTAGATCGGCATTTCGATCGTTATCGGCTCACGACTTTGTAGTCGTAGGTTTCGCGCTCACCCACGTTCAGTTGCTTGTGGTACGTGGCCTTGCCGTTCGTGCCGCCCAGGTACATGTACCAGGTGCCGGCCGCGAGGCGGACATCGAATTCGCCATAAGCATTCGCGTTCACGTATACCTTTTGCTCAGGCTTATCGGCGTTCATGAACACCAGCTTGGCATTGCTGCGCGGCGTCAGTTGGTCGGGCATCGTCACTTCACCACGCACTGTCACCACGCTGCTGCGGCTGGCGGTCTTGTCGGGGCGGAGGCGGGTGTTGGTGCCTGGCCGCGGGTTCGACATACCGGGCTGGGTCGGCAGTTCCTGGGGCACGATCGTGTCCGAACCCTTGGGTTGCTCGACCGACGGCGGATTCGAGCGCAGCTCATCGACCGACGGTGTCCCCGAGAAGGGAATCAGCGGAGCCGATTGTGCTGCAGAACTCCCACCGGTCGGTGGGAAGTAGAAGCTGACGACGGGCTGTTGCACGGTCACGGGCCGGAGCGTGGTCACGGGGACCATAGCACAGCGTTCGACAAAGCTGGTCACGGAGTTGCAACGGCTCCGGAGTCGGAACGAGGTTACGGGGGAGCCGACCTTCTGCGGGCAGCCGGTGCAGGGGTCGAAGAAGGTGCTGTAGCGATACTCCGTGACGGGCTCATAGAAGAAGCTGGTCACATTCCGGGTGACCGGTTCGAAGTACGACTTGCGAACCATTTCCGTCACGGGCTGGTAGAAGCTGCGTTGCACATAGCTGATCCGCATTTCCGGCTGGGGGCACGGCGGAGGCGGACACGGCTGGGGGCACGGCGTTGGGCAGGGGGCCGAGAAACTCGTGATGGGCACCGAGAAACTCGTGCTGGGTTTGTTGCAATCGTTGCAGCATACTTGGAAGACGTTGTTCCAGGCTGCCGATGCCGGGCCGGCGGTGGCCAGCACCCCGCCGAGTGTGAGGAGTAAGGCTGTGAGTCGTGGTCTGTTCATGGTGCATCCGTCTTGGGGTGACTGATATCCCCGCTTCAAACGGGGCCCGACCGATCGGGCATCACACATAAGACTAATTCGCCACAGCGGGCTCACAAATCCTTTCAGGCCTCGGCGGAACCGATCTTCCCAGTCGCTGCCGTCACAAGCCGCAAGGTTTATACATTCGGCGGTGCTTCGCTAGCTTCCACGGAAAATGGGCAGGTTGGGGAAGTAGCAATTTGAATTGTAAAAAGGATATGGTGGGTCGGGTGGTGGGCGTGCGGGCTCGGGACCGCACGCCGGTGCTGCCCACGCTTACTTGGCGGCGGCCTGGAGTGCCGCGAGAGCGGCATCGTAATTGGGGTGGTTGGTCACTTCCGCGACATATTCGGCGTGCGTGATCTTGCCGGTTTTGTCCACCACGAACACAGCACGGGCCAACAGCGGCAATGGCAGCCCGCTTTCGATCAGCACACCCCAGTTCTTGCCGAATGAATGGTTGTGCGTGTCTGAGATCGTTTTCATACTGGTCACGTTCTCAGCAGTGCAGAAGCGGGTCTGGGCGAACGGCAGGTCCAGGCTCACGGTGTAGGCGGCCACGGAGTCGCCCATCGCTTTGAGGCCTTCATCGAACTTCTTGGTCTGCATGCTGCACACGCCGGTATCCAGCGAGGGCACCACGCTGAAAAGTCGGGCCTTGGCCGGTGTGTCGGCCAGGGCGATCGGGGTCAGCACATTGAGCCCCTTGAAATCCGGGGCCTGATGGCCGGACTTGAGTTCCGGGCCAGCCAATTGGACCGGTCCGCCCTTGAAGGTGACGGTGCGTGCCATGATGTTTCTCCGGTAGGTCAAGATCTGAGAGTTCGCCGTGCCAAGATTCCAACGGAGATGATCTACACTCCACTCGGCGAACTGACCACCAGCGCCCTCAGTTCGGGCTGAACGGCGGTGGGAACTTCCGGTCGCCTTGCGAACCTGATGTGCGTAAGGCTTCGGTCAGCGTGATCACACGCCGGGTTGCATCCAGTTCACTGAGTAGTAGCTGTTTCAGTTGCAGCGGTAGCGGCAGGACGTAGGCGAGGATGTCGCACAGTTGCCCCAACGTCAGGTTTCCCTCGAAGAGTTCCTGCAATTGCTTGCGAGCTTGGGCATCATCGTCGAAGCGGGGCAAGACCAGATCGGCGAGTTCGTTCCGCAGGAGCGCTCCCTGTGCCGGATGCGGCGCGGCCTCGGTGAGCAACTCGACGCGGGCGCTGCGGTACATCCGATCGGTTGCGAGTTCTTCGACAATGCGAACCCGGCTCAGCCCAAGAAGCCGGAGATTGTAACGACCATCTACGAGCGTCTCGTGCCAGGCGACTCGCCCCAGGCAGGCCACGGATTCGATCGCGGGTCGGGCGTCGTAATCGTCTTCCCAGTTTGGCTTCAACAGCACCAATGCGAAGAGACGATCCGTCTCCAGTGTGTCGACCATGAGTTGCCGATAGCGTGGTTCAAAGATGTGTAAGCCCTGGTGAACCTGCGGAAAGAACACCAGATTCGGCAGCGGGAATAGCCGCGCCGTCCCGCCGAAATTGGCCAGCGCGTGCTCTTTGATCATGGCGTGCCTGTGGAAACCGGGTTGAGTATCAGCACTGGTCGCGGTCCGGGCGCGGTGTGGCCGTTCTCCAGAGCGGTGACAAGATGCGCGTGAACGTCGCACCAAAACCGGTCCACGTCCAATCCGTGGTGTTTCGGACGATACGCAGCCATGTACCGCCTTCCGGAATGGAACAGCCGGGTCGCGCCGGCGGAATTGCCTCTACTGAAGTGATAGACAGCAACGGCGGCCTGGATCAACGCCTGGTAGAATCGGTGCTCCGTCGCGGGGCAATCGCGCCACAGATCTTCCCAGACTTCGTGGGCTTCAAAATACTCGCCGCGATTAAACAAATCGATGCCGGCGAGATACCGGGGATCGTATTCTTCGGGTTGGGCTGGGGGGATGTCGCGAGCGGCTGGCATCGAGTATACCGGAGGACACGGGCAACGAACTGACACGGAGTGTCGGCGGCGGCGTCTGTTCACCATAACCGATCACCCGATCCTGGAAGTAGCCGGACTCATGCTCTTTTCCTCATCAAAATGCCCATTGCCGGCTCTGGTGGCGTGGTGCCGCACCCTTTACCACAGCCTGCGTGCGGGGCTCGACCCGGTGCGGATCTTCCGGCAGCAAGCCAAGTCAGGGCCACGGGCCTTACGCACTGTCGCCGCCGATGTGGCCGAAAAGTTGAGCGATGGCGAATCGCTCGAAGATGCGTTCTCGGTGCACCGCGATCGCTTCCCACCGTTGTTCCTGGAACTGGTTGCGGTGGGCGAGCAAACCGGCCGGCTCGAAGATACGTTTCACGAACTCGAAAAGTATTACGAATCGAGCCTCACGGTCCAGCGCAACTTCCGCTCGCAGATGATGTACCCGGCGATTCAGTTCGTCGCCGCAGTGTTGATCATCTCGGGGCTCATCTTCATCCTGGGCATCCTGGGCGAGTCGGGTAAAGCCGTTACCACCGATCCGCTCGGCCTGGGGTTGGTGGGCACCGCGGGAGCCATCACGTTCCTGGTCGTGGCATTTGGGTTGATCGGTGGCGTGCTCGTGGGTATGAAGCTGGCATCGAACAACGTGAAGTCGCGGGCCAAATTGGAAGGGATGCTCCTGAGAGTGCCCGTCTGGGGGCCGGCGTTCCTCACGTTCGCGCTGCAGCGGTTTTCCGTGGCACTGCGGATGTGCACGGAGGCTGGCTTGCGGGTCAACAAAACATTGCGATACTGCTTCCGGGCAACCAGCAATTCGGCCTTCACCACCCGGGAAGATCGCGCCGTCGAGGTTATCAAGAAAGGCCGCGAGATTCACGAAGCGCTCGTGGCTTCAGGCGCACCATTCCCGGATGAGTTCCTCGAATCGGTGATGGTTGGAGAAGAGTCCGGGAACATCTCGGAGGTGATGGAGCGACTCGCCGAGCGCTACCGCGAGGAAGCCGAACGCCGGCTTCGGAGTGCGGCCCAAATGACCAGTTACGCGATCTACGCCATGGTGGCGATCATGATCATCGTCGCGATCTTCAAGATTGCCAGCATCTATATCGGTGCTCTTGGGGCAGCGGCGGGGTAAGCGGCGACACTCACTGATCGGCGGGCGGTGGCACCTGGTACTTGGGGACCACCACCGCCACGTCGCACAACCCCCACGGCGTGGAGCCAAACAGCTTGTCGAGTAGCGGATTGTCGTGCTTGCGCCGCAGCGAGATCGTTTCAATGATCCCCAGGCTTGGCGGCAACACCTGCTTGAATCCGGCCAGCGATTCCCGATGCGTGAACAGAATCACCGTGCGCGGGCGGTGATGGCACTCCACGAACATCTTGTTCATCTCTTTGGTTCGCACATTCCGCAGATCGGCGCGATCGTAGTAGAACGCCAGCGAGTCGCAGTTTCGCGGGAAGCAGACCACGGCCGTCTCGGGGTTCCCGACGAAGCGCTCGACCAGTTCCGGCCGGCCAAACGGTGAGCGTGCCTGGGCATACACCGGAATGGCGTAATGATGGGCGAACAACACGAAAGCCGCCATCGCACCAATCAAGCCGCGTGTGGCGACTGCGCTGTTCCAGCGGGTGCGAGCCACGAATTCGCCCAGCGCCAGGCACATGAACGGGTACGCCGGCAGAATGTACGTGGGGAGCTTGCTGCCCGAAACGCTGAAGAACAGCACACACCACAACCCCGCCAACAGCCAGAAGCCACCGGCCAGGGAACGGTTCGTCGCGGTCGCCGAGGTGTTCCGCAGTATCTGCCAGAAGAAGGCGATCAAGAGTAGTGTGCCCGGGAGTAGACCAGCGAGCAAGATGGGTGCGTAATACCAGATCGGCTGCAGGTGATCGAACGGTTGTAGGAAGCGCATCACGTTGTGTTGCCAGAAAAAGTAACCCAAGAACTGCGGTTGCTCGCGGTACATCGCCACGTACCAGGGTAGATTCACGGCGAACACAATGGCGAAGAAGATGGCGTACCAGTGCCAGCGCACGCGTGCCGATGTTCCCGCCAGCATGCCATACGCCCACAGCGGAATGAACAGCAGCACTTCCGAGATTGGCCCCTTGGTCAGGAAACCGAGCCCCGAGGCGAGCGCGGCGGCGATCCACCAACCCGGCTTGAAGATGCCAGTTCGCACCGCTTCGAAACCGCACAGCACCGACACCGTCACGCAGAATGTGAGCAGGCCATCGAGCAGCAACAACCGCGCCACGCTCACGAACCCGGGAGCCACACTGAGTAGCAGCGCGGCCCACAGCGCGGCCCGTTCGCCAATACTGCGGCGACCGATCAGATAGACCGCCAGAATGGTCAGGTGAACGCAGAGTGCGGGCACGAGCCGTGCCGCTTCGGGTGTCACACCGAAGACGCGGTACGAGATCGCGACCAGCCAGTACATGAGCGGGGGCTTATCGAGATACGGCAGCCCTTGCAGTGTGGGGACGACCCAGCTTTGATTCGCCAGCATCTCCTTGGGAATCTGCGCGTACCGACCTTCGTCCGGTTCCAGCAAGTGGAACCCGAGCGTGGGGTACAGCATGGCGGCGGGGAGGAGCACCACCAGCAGCAACGACCACCCACGAATGCGGGTATCGGTTACGGCGGCTCCCGGGAAGAGTACCCGGGAGAAGAGGAATGCGAGCCAGCCGGGTAACGAACGCGGTTCCATCCGCAAGTATCCTGCGAGCAGGGGCAACCGCCCCCGGAATCGGAGTTCGGTTGGGTTCTTATCGCACAGGATCGCAATGGGGGTCAACCCACGCTGCGCGGTCACGCTTTGCGCAGGGCTGGGCACACGCTGATCACACTTGGGTCCGAAGCGGTCAATCTGCCAGCAACTTGGAGGCTGGTCCCGGATTTGCTGCGTACGATGACAGTAGCAGCGTGTCTCGGAATCACCCCGTGCGAGGCTCATCTCATGCCGAATCGATTGCTTATACCCCTCATCCTGTGTGGTGCCATGGTGGCACTGCTTCCGAGCGGGCCGATGGTCGCGCAACCCGCCGCCGATCAACTCCAGACCACGCTGGGAAAGGCCCGAAGCTTCCTCAAGAAGACCCAGAACGAGGACGGAAGCTGGTCCGCCGATCCGGCCAGCCGTGGGATCACGGGCGTGGTCGTCGCGGGGCTGATTGGCACCGGCAGCAATCCGGGTGATGAGCCTGTTGCCAAGGGCATCAAGTACATCGAGTCGCTGGTGAACGCCAAAGACGGCCACATCGCGGGCAAAGATGCGAAAGCCACGCTCATCAATTACAACACCAGCATCAACATCATGGCACTGACCGCTGCCAACAAGGGCGACAAGTACAAGGCTATCGTTGGCAACGCCGTGAAGTATCTCCGCGAATACCAGTGGGACGAAGTTCGCGGTAAGAAAGACGACAGCGACTACTACGGCGGAGCGGGCTACGCCGGCGACAAGTCGCGGCCCGATCTCTCCAACACCGCGTTCTTCCTGGAAGCGCTCAAAGAGGCTGGCGTGAGCAAGGACGACCCGGCCTTCAAGAAGGCGCTGGTGTTCGTGGGTCGTTGCCAGAACTTCAAGAGCGAGTTCAACACCGCTCCGTGGGCCGCCAAGAACAACGATGGCAGCTTCATCTATACGGGTGCCAATGGTGGCGAGAACCGCCGAACCGATGACGAAGGCGTGAAGACCGACATGGGCGGTTATGGCAGCATGACCTATGCCGGCGTCAAGAGCATGATCTATTGCGGTGTCGGCAAGGACGACCTACGCATGAAGAAGGCCATCGAGTGGATCAGCAAGAACTACACGCTGGACAGCAACCCCGGCATGCCCGAAGCGAACAGCCAGCGAGGGCTGTACTACTACTACCATACCTTCGCCAAGGCCATGCACGCTTTGGGGGAAGACACCTTTACCGATGCGAAGGGCGTGAAGCACGACTGGCGGGCGGATCTGGTGGCCGCGCTGGCCAAGCGCCAGAAGCCCGATGGGAGCTGGACCAACGAGACCGACCGCTGGATGGAGGGCGATCCCAACCTGGTCACCGGTTATGCGGTCATGGCACTCAGCTACTGTCAGAAGAAGTGATACACTAGTTGGCTACGACACCGCCCGGGGCGAGCCGCACTCGCCCTTTTCCTGTGGCGACTTGCCGCGGAGCCAACTGCTTATGCGTGTTGTTGAACTGGAAGCCCGCCATGTCCGCATTCCCCTCAAACGCAAGGTGACCCACGCCAGCCACGTTCGTACCGAAACCGATAATATCGTGGTGCGCTGCGTGCTCTCCGATGGTTCAATCGGTTACGGCGAAGGTGTTCCCCGCGACTATGTGACCGGCGAAACGATCGACGCAGCGATTCATTTGCTCCAGCACAGCGATTTGGCTCATCAACTCGACACCGATTGCCCTGACTTTCCCGAAACCGTGCACCTGGCCGAACGCTTCCGGCTTGCAGCCGTGCCCGGCGACGATCGCTTGATTCGTGGGAATGCGGCGCGCTGTGCCGTGGAACTGGCCCTGCTCGATGCCTTCGGGCGCGCGTGTGGCGAACCGCTGACGCGCGTGACCGAACTGGTGGCTCCCGAACTCTACGAGTTCCAGAATCGCATTCAGTACAGCGGGGTGATCGGGAACCCACGGGGCTGGAAGAAGCGGCTGTATCCGTTCGTTTACCGCGCCGCAGGTTTCGCGCAAGTGAAGCTCAAGGTGGGAATCAGTGGTCAGGACGACGTGAAGCGAACGAAGACGATTCGCCGCTGGCTCGGCTCGGGCATGGATCTGCGCATCGACGCGAACGAAGCGTGGTCGCCCGGCGAAGTCGTCGAGCGCATCCGCGAACTGGAGCCCTTCGGAATCACCAGCGTCGAACAGCCCGTGCCGCACGAAGAAGTTGCATGTCTGAGCGAGGTACGCCGACAGATCAAGATCCCGATCATGCTCGATGAATCGCTCTGTGGCGAGGTCGATGCCGAACGGGCGATCCAACACGGCTGGTGCGATCTCTTCAACCTGCGGCTCTCGAAATGTGGTGGCTTCATTCCTAGTTTGCGGCTGGCGGAACTGGCGGGCCGGCATGGGCTGGCCTGTCAGTTGGGGTGCCAGGTCGGGGAGACGGCCATCTTGTCGGCGGCCGGGCGACACTTCGCGACCAGTGTGAAGGGGTTGCGATATCTCGAAGGGAGTTACGACCGGCACCTGGTGTGGGAGCGGCTCTCGGAGGAAGATATCACCTTCTCGCGCCGGGGTGGCTGGGCTCCGGCTCTGACCGGCTGTGGGCTCGGCGTGACCATCGACCCGGCGAAGGTGGACTGGGTGACGAAGCGCAAGGAGAACCTGCTTGGCTGAGCTTGGCACATTCCGGGCGTCTGATGGCTACACCTTCTATTACCGCCATTTTCCTGCTGATGGTCGACCGCGGGCGCGGCTGGTTTTCGTCCACGGTATTCGCAGTCATGGTGGCTGGTATCCCCAATCGTGCGCGAAACTGGCCGCCGCCGGGTTTGAGGTGTATTTCCTGGATCGGCGTGGGGCCGGGCTCAACACGGCTCACCGCGGCGATGCCCCGAACTTCCGCCGCTTGCTCGATGATGTGGCCGAGTTCGTGCAACACCTGCGGGAAGAACGTGGCTGGCTGCCGGTGTTCCTCGGCGGGATCTCGTGGGGAGGTAAGCTCGCCGTGGGACTGCCTTATCGCAAGCCGGGGCTGGTGAATGGGCTGGTGCTGCTTTGCCCGGGGTTGGCTCCCAAGATTGCCCCGCCATTCGCGCGCCGTGCCCGAATTGCGCTGGCGCGGGTGCTTCGCCCCTGGAAGTTATTCCCGATTCCGCTGAACGAACCCGATCTGTTCACGGCATCACCAGACTGGCAGCAGTTCATCGAGCGCGATCCGCAGGGGCTCCGCCTGGCGTCGGCGCGGTTTCTTTTCAGCAGTTTCTCGCTCGACATCTATTTACGGCGGGCCGTGAGCCGTGTCGCGGTCCCCACATTTCTGGCGTTGGCGGAACACGACCGCATCATCGATAACACCGCGACGCGGGCCATCGTGGCGAAGTTCTCTGGCCCGGTCAATGTGACAGAGTACCCGGGTGCTCACCATACGCTGGAGTTCGAGGCAACGGATCACCCGTGGCAAGACGATGTCCGGAATTGGCTGGAGCAGCAACTCGGGTAGCCCCCCATCACAGGAACATCACGGCCACCACGATGCCGATCATCAGCAGCAGGCCAATGCCCAGAACCCAGGCTGCCGTGTAGCTGGGCTTCTGCCGGGCGAGGTCGCGGGCATGGGCCTCGGCGTCGTGCTTATGCTTTTTGCGTGCTTGCTCGTGCTGTTGCTTCTTGACGTTGTTATCCACGCTTCGACCTCCGGAGAAAGAGGCTTGGGGCACACATTGCGAGTGCCGACAATGGGTGCGCTCGGATTCTGGAAAGGTGAGGTGAGTTTACCCCGCGAACCGAGTGGTTGTCGAGAGACTTGTGAAAAGCTCGGGGTCACAAGGTGTCGCCGCTGCCGCGCTTGGACCACCAGGGTAAGAAGAGCCCGCCATCGACATGCAGTATTGTGCCGGTAATGTAATCGCTGCCGGGCTCGGCGAGGAATTCGATTGCCCGGGCGATTTCATCGGCGCTCGCAAGTCGGCCCCACGGGAGCCCGCTCGCTGCCTGGGAGATCGCAGCTTCCGTGAAGAACTTCCGCTCGCCGGGGGTATCGGTCCAGCCGGGGTAGACGGCATTGACGCGGATTCGGTGCGGGAGCAACTCAGTCGCCGCGGTTCGCATCATTTGGTCGAGCGCAGCCTTCGCCATGTTGTAGGCCATGCAGTTCGGGAATGCGATCTGGGCGTGCGGGCTGGACACGATTACGACCGCGCCGCCCTCCTTTTGTTCGATCATCTGGGCGCAGGTGGCTCGCAAGCAGTAATAAGCCCCCCACATGCTGACATCGATCGTTTTGCGAAAGCCGGTCATATCGGCGCTGGTGAACGGCTCGCGTTCGCTGAAGACCGCTGACGAAACGAAGACATCCATGCGGCCCAGTTGGCGCACCGCGTCGGACACCATCGCTTCGACCGCGTCCTGATTTGAGATATCGACTTGAAAGAGTAATGCCCGCCGTCCCAGTTTCTCCACATCGGCGGCCGCCGCCTCGGCTCCTTCGGGCATCGTCAGGTAATTCAACGCGACATCGGCTCCGGCGGTTGCCAGGCGGATCGCAGCAGCTCGACCGATGCCGGAGGAAGCACCTGTAACCAGAGCAACTTTGCCCGCCAGTGAACCAGCCATCGATAACACTCCGCGCACGAAAAAACCCACCCATTGCCATGGGTGGGTTACGCCAATTCGTCAACCTCAGCGATGGGAGTTGCCACCGCCCGAACGCTTGGGCTTTTCCAGCCCCGCCTTTTCCATGAGCGATTGCCCGAAGACATCTTCTTCCTCGCTGAACACGTCTTCGAGGGTGCTATCGGGCGGCAATTGGTACTGGATCGTGTACTTGTGGTTGGCCACGCAGATCTCGTCGCCCGGCCGCAGCGGGCGGCGGTGCGTGCGCTCGCCATTCACTTTCACGCCGTTGGTGCTACCCAGATCGCGCAGATGCCAGATGCCATTCTTGAGCGCCAGTTCGCAGTGAGAGCCTGAGATGTTTTGGAAACGCAAACAGATATCGCACGACTCGCGTCGCCCGATGGTCATGACATCGGAGATGAGCGGAATCGCATCACCTCCACCGATGGGCACGAGTTCGCCCCGTTCGCTTTTGGTCATTGTGAATCACCTCATCCTGAGCCGGATCGATAATGAAGATGTAGAACACCAGATACCTTAATCGTAACGCGTCGTTTTCCGGGTGCCAGTTGTACTCACGGAATTCCGGGAACTCGCTGGTAAAGTAGAACGTCCCAGCCGATCCGGTTATCCGGATCGGCTGGGACGTTCAGGTAATCGGTACGATCCGCTGTTACGGACGCGGAATCGGGCCACCCGGCATCTGGCCATAACCGTAGCCGCCACCGGCACCGGCACCCGGGAAATACGGGTTCACCGGGAAGTTACCTGCGGTGGGCGGCCCGTAGAACGCACCCGTAACCGGGGCGGGTGTCATGAAGTGGGCATCGTATGGCCAGTACAAGTACCACGGTGCCGCCTGGAAGACCGGCAGGTTGTTGTTGTGGCTCCCGAAGAGCGAGTAGTACTTCGGGTAGTGAGCGTTGTTGCCACCGTACGAGCCCTTCTTGAATTGGGCAGATGCGGTGGACGCCGTTACAGTCAGCCCGGCAGCAACTGTCAGTGCCAACACGAGTGATCGCGTCAGGGTCATCTGGGCGGTCTCCTTTCCATGAGGGGGTGTCGATGCTCCACCAGCGAGCGCACCGAGCACAGGGGTAAACCACCCCGACGGGTGTCGGGGTCTCGAACAACTGCAGGAACAACACGGATGTTGGTCAGTGGGTGGATCGCAGGGGTCAGCGTGGGAAACCACCCGCCGGGGTCACAGCGTTGGGGTTCAAACTGGGCAGACCCGCATAGAAGATTGTGGAATCGGCTGCTGCACCGTATCCGGTGTAGCGCGCGACTGGGTCGATCGTTTCCGTATTCAACGACGTTGGTGTACTGGTCGTCGTGGTTCCAATCGGGTCTGTCGTGGTGATCACGGGTGTGCTCCCTTCACACGTCGAGCATCCCTTCTTACTGCCGTGATGGAATAGCCCGCCGAGCTTACCGTGCCCACACGACACGCAACCCCGGCCGCCAAACCAGCCACCACTGGCCCAGTGGGCGTGCCAGCCCTGGGCGAGCCCACAACCGGAGCCGTGGCAACCCGATTTATCGCGGTTGAACAGCCCTTTCAGGCCGCCACCCGAGCCATCGTGGCCGCCATCACCCGAGCCGTTGCCGTAGTAGTAGGGGTTGTATTGCAGGTAAGCGTTCCACGGCCCGTACGGCTCAAACGGAGGGTAGCCGTAGTAGGGACCATAATTGAAGAGTGGGCCATGCTGGTGGAACCCGGGGCAGAACCCCCGGTGGCCGAAAGGCCCCACACTCTGCCGCGGATTGGCGAACGACTCAAGCGGACTGCTCAAGAGCAGTGGTGCCGCAAACAGGGCGGCGTAAAAGATGCGGTTCATTGGCGCGCGTCCATGCTGGCATCGCCGGGGCCGGGTCGAGGGCCGTCCTCGTCCGTGACCCAGCACCCAACACTTCCCCGCAAATGACCCAAACGCCAGACGAAAGTGATCAACTCGGCTCAGGTCGGTCCGCCGCGCCCGGGCACAACACCACAACCCGTTTCGATACGAACAACCGGAACTACGCGGCCGCTCGAATCGCTTTCAGGAACCCGGACAATCACGGTGGTCGCGCCGTTCGCGCAAGGCGGTCAATTCCTCCAGGCGGATACCGTGCGAGCCAATACGCCGATGGCTCGGCTCGGGGCCATGGCAATCGCTGCCGCCCGTGATCGCCAGGCCAAACTGTCGCGCGAGTTCACGCAAACGCACCCCGGGAGATGAGCGACCCCACGGGTAGTTGGTTTCCAGGGCATCAAGCCCTGCCTCGGCGAGTTGCTGAACGGCTTCAATGCTCAGGTTGGCGGGTGGGTGAGCCAGGCTTGCCACGCCGCCGTCCGTGTGCACGAGCTGAATCGCCTCGTCTAGCGGAAGCAGCATCTTGGGCAGCACTCGCTCGTTCAGCGGAATGAGATACCGGTGAAACGCTTCGCGGTTGTTGCTCGCCCGACCGCTGGCGATCAGCAAACTGGCCAGGTGTCGCCGACCCAAACTGGGAGAAACCGCTGCGGCGCGTTGCACCCGATCCACGCTAAGTGGAGCGCCCGTTGCGGCGAGCTGTGTCACGAAATCGTGGAAGCGTTCCCGCCGCCGCTGGCACATCTGGCCCAGTACCGCATTCAGTTCTTCGTGATCGGGATCGAGGAAGTAGCCGAGGAGATGGACCTCGCCCGTGCCGAATGCCGCCGAGATTTCCACGCCCGCGATCAGTTCAATATGCGATTCGGCGAATTGCCGAGCTTCGGGTAACCCCGCAAGCGTATCGTGATCGGTGATGGCCACAGCGGCCAGGCGGGCGTTTCGTGCCAACGCCACGACCTGGGAAGGGGTGTAGTCGCCGTCGCTGGCGGTGCTGTGACAATGCAGATCGGCACGAAGCGGTTGCTCCAATTGTGCCAGTCGGCTGGGGACAGCTGTAAACGGGGAACGGCGTGGCATTGCGAGTGATCGGCTCCCGCTCATTCGCTCGATTTGGGCGTGGGCTCGGCTGGAGTTTCCGCGGCCGGTTCGCTCGCAGCGGGTGAAGCGACCTCGCTGGTGCGGACCCGGGCAATCTTGTCGAGTACGCCGTTGACAAACTTCTGCGAGTCGCCGGAACCGAAGCGGCGTGCGAGTTCGACGGCTTCGTCGATGATGATCGCGATGGGCTGGTTCGCAGGATCGTGCAAGAGCTCATACGTTGCCATGCGAAGCACGTTTCGATCTGCCGGGTGCATCCGCGACAGTCGCCAGTTGGTGGCCGTCTCGGTGATCCGCGGATCGATTGCCGCCTGATGGCTCATGGTGCCATCGTAGAGTGCCAGGCAATACTCTGTCATCACGGAGTCGCCGTGCAAGCGATCGCGCACAAACTTCTCGACTGCCGGTCGGGGAACTGGCGTTGAGTTTTGATCGTGCTGGAAAAGCAGTTGCAGAGCGACTTCGCGTGCGCGGGAGCGGCGGACCATATTCGTCTCGAAGAGGTTCGGTAATCGGGATATGTTACCGCGCAACTGTTCGTGTGGTTAGCGACACGCCAGAATCTCAGGGCAACGATCCCAGGAATCGCCCGCGCGGACCCGCCAGAGGAATTGCCAGAGCGACGGAACTCGATTGTGCTTACGGAGTGTGATATGCCCCGCTTTCGCGTCGTGATTGCCGATTTCATCATCGATGAACTGCTTCCCGAGCGGGAGGTGCTCAGCGACATCGCCGACATCACCATGCTCAATGCCAGTGATGAAAGCGAACTCGTGGGGCGTATCGAGGATGCCGATGCTGTGATGCTTTACCACAACATTGCCATCACCCAGACCACGATCGAACGGCTCCGCAATTGCAAGCTGATTGTGCGCTGTGGGGTGGGTTACGACAATGTCGATCACCGGTTTGCGCGCCAGCGTGGTATTCCCGTCGCCAATGTTCCCGATTACGGCACCGAAGAGGTGGCGGACTCAGCGATTGGCCTGACGCTAGCACTGACTCGCGGCATCAACCTGTTCAATAACCGGCTGCAGCGGAATCAGGGTGCCTGGATGTTCCTGCAAGCGTCGCCCCTGTTGCGTTTGCGTGGTCGGGTGTTCGGGATTATCGGCCTCGGGCGAATCGG
Source organism: Gemmata sp. (assembly GCA_041749835.1). Taxonomy (GTDB): domain Bacteria; phylum Planctomycetota; class Planctomycetia; order Gemmatales; family Gemmataceae; genus Gemmata. The sequence continues at coordinate 17,463 of JBGTAO010000438.1, forward strand.
CACTGCCACCGCCGAGCGAGCCAAGGCGCTGGGAATGGATGTCGCGTTCTATGACCCGTACAAACCCGATGGCTACGACAAGGCTCTGGGGGTTCGCCGTGTCGAGAAACGCGATGAACTGCTGCGTCAATCGTTCGTGCTGAGCGTGCATTGTCCGCTGACGCCGGAAACACGGCACATCGTCGATGCGGAAGCGATCGCGCAACTCCCCGACGGTGCGTATCTGGTGAACACGGCACGCGGAGCCACGGTGGACGCCACGGCCATTCCCGCGGCTATCCGTTTGGGCAAACTCGCCGGAGCCGGGATTGATGTTCTGCCCGACGAACCACCGCCGGAGGATCACCCGCTATTGGTGGCCTGGCGTGACCCCGCCGACCCGTGCCATGATCGCGTGATTGTGAACCCGCACGCTGCGTTCTATTCCGAGGAAGGATTGCTGGATATGCGGGTGAAAGGAGCCCAGGCGTGCCGGCGGGCGATCCTGGGCGAACCCCTCCGGAACGTGGTCAATTAGCCCGCGAACAAACCGGCCTGAAACAGTGCCGAGCGGAAAAGATTCGCACGCAGACAGCACGCCGAGACCTCCGTGATTTCGCGTGGATCTGCCGATGCGAGCCGATACACTCGGCGGTCATGTCCGATATCACTCGCCTGATCGAAGCTGCCGCGGCCGGGGACCACCGCGCTGCGGCCGACTTGCTGCCGCTCGTCTACGAGGAA
>JBGTAO010000439.1:0-11730 GCA_041749835.1 Gemmata sp.
TCGTGGATCGAATCCGCGAATTGATCACCATGGCCGAGGATTTGCCCGACGAATCGGCTGCCAAAGAAGTGATCGAGAAGCGCGCGCTCATTGCCGATCAGATCGGCTGGTTGACCCTGCGCCTCCGTTTGCTGCAAACTGCCGTAATCACGATCTACACCGCGATCGGTTTGTTGGTCGGGACGAGCTTGACCGTCGGCTTGTCGGCTTCGGCGAAGTGGGCACTCGCGTGGGTTCCCGTGGGCTTCGGCTTGCTCGGAGCGAGCGCGTTGCTGGTCGCCGCGGTGATGCTGATTCGAGAGTCGCGCATGGCGGTTCAGGGAACACTGGGCGAGCTTGAGCATGTGAAGCGTGTCGTCGAGCGGAAGACCAGCACGCGGGTGATTCATGATGAGAAGCCCGAAGGCGGCCAGGGCGAGTGAACCGCTCGCCGGCCTCGTGCTCAATCCAACTCCGCGACAACCAGGGCGTGAACCTCCAGCTTGGGCACGGATACTTCCAGTTGGTCGCCCACTTTCGTCAGTGGGAGGGCCTTGCCATCGGGCTCCAGGTGGGCACGCGTGATCTCGTAACCCCGAAAGCGCACCCGGATATCGTGGATGGGCAACACTTCCTCGCGCAGGGGAACCTCTTCTGCGGGGTGCCCGTGCCCGGCCGTGGTGTTGATGTCGTTGAAGAGGTGCACCACGAGCCGTTCGCCCGCTTTCTTTTGGCGAACTGTGGTGGCCTGCACACACATGGGAGCAATCACTTCTACGGGTGGCGGAGAACTCGCCGCCCATCGGATGGCCTCGGCCAGCACCACACGGTGATACGGGTACGAAGGCGAGTAATGCGCCGCATCCAGCCCCGCCGCCAGATAGACCACCTTGCCCGTACCAAAACGCGATGTGACGACGGCCGGAAGAGTTTCGCTCTTGGGATCGTCCTTTGCTTGCACGGTCGCAAGAATCTGTGTTCCCGCTCGTGGAGTGACGCGAACGACGGGGCCTTTGAACGTCACCGGCTCGTTCCCGAGAAGGACGTTGAGCTTGGGTGTATCGAGGAACGATTCGAGTACCGGTAACCGCTGGAAATTCCAGACACCTTTGCGCCGAGCCCAGTATTCCGGCGGAAGCGTTCGGGCGAAGTTCTCGTCGATCTCTTGGCCTGGGGTCGGCGCGGCTGCAACACCCTTCCGCTCGACACCCAGGACGTCTGCGAGAACGGGGGTGTTGCGTGGCGTGCCGTACTCATCGCACAGGCTGGTATCGAGGCTAGCTACTAACCCGCCGCCCTTCTCGACAAAGCGCCGGATCGCATCGGCCTGGCGTTCATCGAGGCACGCGGTATTCGGCAACACCACCACCTGGTAACGCTGGAGATCGGCCAGTTGCTTTGGGTCGAGATTCCAGTCGTTGATCAGAGTGAATGGGAGGTGCTCTTCGAGTGCAGCGCGAAAACTCCCGAACACGTTCGCCAGGTAGCGTTCTTCCACTTGGCCACTACTGCGACCATAGAACGTCCGCGTGTTATCGCTCATCACGATTGCCGCCCAGGGCTCGGGTTGCTTGTGGGTGAGCCACGGTTTGCGTTTCTTCACCTCGGCGAGTGCATGGCGAATGGCGGGCTTGAGATTCTCCGGTTGCGCCAGGGCGATACTGGGACCGACACCGTGCGCGAGTGCCAGCATCATGCGGCGTTCCACTTCGTGCGCCGGAAAGCTGTCCTTGCCATAGGGGTTGCCCCGGCTCATCAAGTACGGCTCGGCGAAGCCAATACGGTGATTGGTCACCGCCCACATGTATGCCGCTCCAAACGCGGGTACCACACTGGCACCGCGATTCGTTTCGTCCATCCAGAATTCCTGATCGGGTCCATCAAACAGCAGGTTCATCCGTGCCGACATGTTCCGCGGGATATCGAGGAAATGCCCATAGCGGCCGGCGTTCGTTGTCCATGTCACCAGAGCAATGTCAGGGTTGATTCCCTTCAGCCGTGTTTGCATTCGGCGAATAATATCTTCGAGCTTGCGATCGGCCCAGTGTTGATACTTCCGGAACGCCTCCGCTTCCATGTCTCGTTTCGGAATCGCGAGCCCGGTGTCGGCCAGGTAGTTCGCGCGGCAGTGCTGGCAGTAGCAGCCTCCGGCGTGGTGGATGCCATCAAAGCTGAACGCCGAGACACTGGGGAACTTCGTCACGATCTCGGCGAGCACATCAATGAAGAAGTCGCCGTACGGCCCCAGCAAGCAGAGCATGCCACCGTAGGGGTGCTCCTTCAAATCGACTTGTGGAATCTGATCGGTGTCGGTGGGCACCCGCCGCCAGTCCGGATGCAGTTCGTAAACCTCACCCTGAAGCGTGGGTGGGTAAACCCCGAGGATGCGGATGCCCAGCTTGTCGTACTCGGCCACGTCCTTTTCGAGCCGATCGAGCGGAACGTGCGGACTGCGTCGCTTCAGCAATCGACTGTCGTAGTAGGCGTAGAACGGATCGACAAAGCCCATCTCACTGATCGTCACGCCCATCTCGGCGGCCGCCTTGCGATCGGCGGAACTCATCGCAGAAAGTGTGTAGCCGACGCCCGTGGTGTCTTCGAGCCAACGTGGGATCTTCACCTGCTGAAACAGTCCTTTGTCGTGGGGTTGCGGGAGAACCACTTGCCCCCAGATATCGGCTTCGGGATTTTGTGCGCCCGCGAGCGCTGGAGCGACACCCTCCGGGGCCGCAATCACTGAAGCACTAGTTGCCAGGAATTGCCGCCGATTGATGGGGTTGTGCATTGGGTACTCCGGTTCGTTGGGCCAATCGGCAAGTGAGTGGGAGCGAAGCGAGTGATCGAAGATGGTGCAACGCTGGCGGAGATCTCGCGTCTGTGATCTCACAGAGTGACCGAACGAATAGCAAGCAGAAAGTGTTGGTCGGGTGGTATCGAATACGGTTGGTCGCGGTTAGGATGGGAGGAAATGTGGTGCGAGTTGACCCACACCAATGTAACGCGAAGTTGCGCTCATGATACGATCCGAATTGCTGACCCTGGTCGCTCTTGCACTGGCCACACCAGCGATGCCCGCGCAAGCGCCGGCCAAGCTCGGTTCCACACCGGTCCCATCGGCGAAGCAACTCGAAGAGGAACGCCAGTTCATTGCTGGTGTGGTCGATCCGAAGAACACACTCGATATGATCGTGGGCCGGCCCCGAATTATTCTCTTGAAGTCGGTCCCAACGCGAACGCAGATCTCTGATGTCGGAACATTGTCACTGGAACTGTTGGAGCCGGACCGAACTCAACTGGCCGTGCTGGGCAACAAGGTGGGGATTACGGTGCTGAACCTGTGGTTCACCGATCCGCGCGACAATCGCAAAGAGGTGGTGCTCAGTTACCTCGTCCGTGTGCTGCCGGACCCGGAGGCCAAGGCTCGACTCGTCGCCCAGTACAACGCGCTGGCTGCGGAGGTGAATCAGGCTTTTCCGCAAAGCCGCATTCGCCTGACCGGGGTGGGCGATAAGGTTCTCTTGTCGGGTCAGGCTCACGATGTGTACGAGGCCGGGCAGATTCGCCGGGTCTTGAAATAACGTGACGTGATTGCGCCCGCAGAACTGGTTGATCGTGTCCTGACCGGACAACTGGTGTTGGAGGTCCAGACAGTTCAAGAAATGCGGCTAGCGTTGCGGGATGGCTGGGGTATACTGGTTGTAGTTGATTGAACCTGCCAGAACTCTCCCGCCTGCTGTTGGATTGCCGACCACTGATACCAATATCCCACTTGGAGCACCGTATGCTGCGGCTCCGTTTGTTCGCTGCCTTGGTTCTGTCCGCTTGCATGGCAGAGCCCGCTGCTGCTGAAGATATTCCCCAGCCACGGGAACCAATCGCGCTGGTGATCGATCGCCACATCGCTGCCGCGATTGCCACCGCTGAAGTGATCCCGGCAACTCAGGCTGATGATGCCACGCTGATCCGCCGGCTCACGCTTGACCTGGTTGGCCGCATTCCTACGACTGCCGAAGTCGAGAGCTACGTGAACTCGACTGACCCGGACAAACGCGGCAAGCTCGTCGATCGGCTCATCAACTCTCCGGGTTATGCCCGGCATCAGGCCACACTGTTCGAGGTCATGTTCAACCCGGCCGGAGATCGGCGCGGTGGCAACGCGGCACTGCGGCAATACCTGGCCGATGCCGTCCAGGAGAACAAATCCTGGGATCGCGTCTTTCGGGAGATGCTCCTTCCCGATCAATCCGATACCAAGCTCAAAGGGGCCGCAGAGTTCCTTCGGGCACGTGTCGCGGATGCGGACAAGATGACCATCGATGTGAGCGTGGCGTTCTTCGGGGTGAATGTGAGTTGTGCCCAATGCCATCATCACCCCAATGTCGAGGAGTGGACGCAGGACCACTTTTACGGCATGAAGGCGTTCCTGGCTCGCACCTTCGACAACGGTGGTTTTCTGGGTGAGCGTGGCTACGGAACAGTAAAATTCAAGCCCACCAAAGGCCCCGAGCGCGTTGCCAAGATGATGTTCTTCACGGGCACCACGGTCGATACCGGTGCGACCAGTGCCGAGCCGAATGCCGACATGGTGAAGAAAGAAAAAGAGGTTCTGGATAAAGCCAAAGCTGGTAAGACCCCGCCGCCACTTCCAGGCTTTAGTGCCCGGACTCAACTCGTCGAGGTGGCGCTGCGTGATGCCAACGCGGACTACTTCGCCAAGAACATTGTGAATCGGATGTGGCACCGCTACTTCGGCAGTGGACTGGTGAACCCGCTCGATCAACTGCACTCCGAGAACCCGGCGAGCCATCCCGAACTACTGGAATCTTTGGCTCGCGACCTGGCCCAGAACCGATACGATCTGAAACGGCTCACACGCGGCTTGGTGATGAGTCAGGCGTATTCTCGAAGCAGCAAGTACGATTCCACCAGCCTGCCGGACTCCCGCTTGTTCGCGGTGGCCCAGCTAAAGCCGATGACGCCACAACAGCTCGCAACCTCGCTGAAAATTGCGGCTACCGATCCCGCAACGCTGACTGGCAAACCGGAGGAAGTCGAGAAGAAGCTCGAACAACTGGAGTCGGCCGCCCGCGGGTTTGCAAACCTGATCGCGCAACCCACCGATAACTTCCAAGTTGGCGTGGGCGAAGCGTTACTCTTCAGCAACGGCGACCGCGTGTTCAAGGACTTCCTGACCGAGAACAGCGGAACAACCTTGGCTCGCGCCAAAGCGATGAAAGAGCCTCGGCAAGCGGTCGAGTTCCTGGTCCGTACGGCACTGGGACGATCGCCCACGGATGACGAAACAACAGCGCTGCTGGCCTATGTTGAGAAGCGGAGCGGCCGCGAAGCCGAGGCCTACCGACAGGTACTCTGGGCACTCATTACCAGCCCCGAATTCCGGTTCAGCTATTGAAGTGGCGATCCGCCGAATCCTGCAGGAGTCCTTTTATGCCCCGAATCTCGTTCTGTGGCTCGGCTGATCACGCTGTAAACCGGCGAGCCTTTCTTGGAAGTGCGGCTGCTGGCGGTGTCAGCCTGGCCGCTGATATGACTGCGATCAATGCCCTGGCCGCACCCGCGGTGAATGGGGCGCTCAAGAATAACCAGAAGCGTGTCATCCTGCTGTGGCTCGCGGGGGGAGCCTCGCAACTCGAAACCTGGGATCCCAAGCCCGGGGCGAGCACTGGCGGACCATTCCGCGCCATCCCGACCGATGTGCCCGGCCTCCACATTTCCGAACTGATGCCCAAGATGGCTTCGCGCATGAAGACCACTTGCGTCATTCGCGGGCTCAATACGAAGAACGGCGATCACGGTAGCGGAGCGCAATTGATGATGCGTGGCCGCCGTGATGAAGCGGGCCTGAAGTACCCCGATATGGGTGCCGTCATCGCGCGGGAAATGGGATTGCTCGAAAGCAAAGTCCCCGACTACGTGGCCTTCTATACGCAGACGGAAGGCCGCGGCTTTGCTCCGGGCGATTCTGGTTTCCTCGGTGCACGCTACGCCCCAATGGAGCTGACCACCAACAACGTTCCCGAGTTCGTTCGCAAACTGGATGGCATCTCGGAACTGGATCACGAGGAACGGGCAGGGCTTCGCACCCTCCTGAGCAAGGAATTCGCTCGTGGCCGCAGTTCCGAAACGCTCAGCAGCCAGAACGAGGCGTACCAACGGGTGCGCGGCATCATGGCCAGCGAGAAGCTCTTCGACATTTCGCAAGAATCGCAAAAGGTCCGCGATCGCTACGGCCCCACACAATTCGCCGAGCAGGTGCTCATCGCCCGCCGTCTCGTTGAGGCCGGAGTGCCCTTCGTTCGCGTGGCTCGTGCCTGGTGGGATAGCCACGGGCAGAACTTCGAAACGCACCAGGAGATGGTCCCGGAACTCGATCACATCATGGCCACGCTCCTCGACGATCTCGCCGAACGTGGGCTTGCCGACGATGTGATGGTGCTCACGCTGGCCGAGTTCGGCCGCACGCCGGGCATCAACGCGAGCCTGGGTCGCGATCACTTCGCCAGTGCCTGGAGCATGACCATCTCCGGTTGCGGCATCAAGGGTGGCTCGGTGTACGGCAAGACCGACGCCAAGGGGAACAAAGTCACGCACGAGGAAGTCGATGCCGGAACATTGTTGGCCACGATCTATGCGGCGCTCGGAATCAATCCACACAAGAACTACTACCTGGGTGCCCGGCCATTGCCGCTCGTGAACCCGGGAATCGACGCGATCCAGGCGGTGCTCAAGTAATTGTGATGGATACCGGCAACCACCACCTCCAATCCGTACGTGAACACATGGCAGCACCGAAACCCGATTCGCTGAAACTGATCAAGGATCTGCAACGGCCGGTCATTCAGTTCTCGGTAGCCCGTATTCCCGACTCCGATGCGATCTATCTCGGATGCTCGGATTTCAAGGTCTACTCGGCCAACCTGGGCGCAACCAAGTTCGAGCCGCGCGAACTGTACGAGCACGAAAGCTATGTCACCGGGGTGACGCTCGCGGGGCTGAATCTCGTTTCGGGGAGTTACGATGGCAAGCTGAAGTGGTGCGCAATCGAAACCGGGCAGGTCATTCGCACGGTCGATGCGCACGCCAAGTGGATTCGTGACGTGCTCGCTTCACCCGATGGCAAACTTGTTGCCAGTGTAGCCGACGACATGGTGTGCCGTGTCTGGAACGCGATCACTGGCGAACTGGTGCACGAACTGCGTGGCCACAAAGAAACCACGCCGCACAACTTCACCTCGATGCTGTACGCTCTCACGTTCAGCCCCGATGGAAAACTCCTGGCCACCGGAGACAAGGTTGGTCATGTCGTGGTGTGGGATGTGCAATCGGGTAAACAACTGGGTGCGGTCGAAGCGCCGGTGATGTACACCTGGGACAAAGTGCAACGCCTCCACTCGATCGGTGGTGTGCGTTCGGTTGCCTTCAGCCCCGATAGCAAGAGCCTGGCCGTGGGCGGCATGGGCAAAGTCGGCAACATCGATCACCTGGAAGGGAAAGCCCGCGTCGAGGTGTACGACTGGCAATCGGGCAACCGGATAGCGGAGTTCCCCGGCGACAAGTTCGCCGGGCTTGTCAATCGCCTTGCCTGGGCACCCGATGGTTCGTGGTTGGTCGGTGCCGGTGGAGCGGGTGAAGGCTTCTTGCTCTTCTTCGATGTAGCCAACAAGAAGACGCTGCGGCAGGAGAAGCTGCCGATGCATGTCCACGATTTCGAGATCAGCGACGATGCCCGCGAGATCCTCTGTGCCGGCCACAACCGTATCACGATCCATCGGCTCAGTTGAGCTACAAACCTAATCGATCTTCTTTTGCGGAGCCCCGCTGCCCAGCACGGCGGGAACGCGCCATCTTCGCAAGGTCTTGTCCCAGCTTGCCGAGTAAATGCTGCGGCCATCGGGTGCATAACACGCGCCCTGAACGCCGTCGCGGTGCCCCTCATATTTCTTCAGTTCCTTACCGCTGCCGAAGTCCCAGATCCGCACCGACTTGTCGTAACTGGCCGAGAGAAGGTGCTTCTCGTCTGGGCTGAGCATCACCTGATACACCTGCTCGGTGTGGCCGTTGAGCGTGCGAAGCAACTTGCCAGTTTCCACCTCCCACACCCGAATCGTTTTATCGCGTGCTCCGGAAATGGCGGTCTTGCCGTCGCGGCTCACCGTTAGGGTGTAAACCAAGCTGTCACCGTGTTTGTCGAACTTCGTCACAACATCGCCACTCTTGCGATCGTACACCGTGATGATGCCCACGGCACTCCCCGCGAACACTCGGTTGCCATCGTGTGAAAGAGCCACGCATTCGATCGATTCCGATTCGTCGCCGTACTTGCGAATCTCCTTGCTCGTTGCGGTATCCCAGAGCCGGATACTCCGATCGCTGGAGCCCGACAGGAGCAGTTTGCCATCGGTTGAAAGCGCCAGCCCGCGCACCGCGACGGTATGACCCTCCAGCAGTTTCAAGACCTGGCCCGAGGCCAGATCCCAAACCCGGATGGTATTGTCGCCACCTGCCGTGTAAGCAGTGCGTGCATCGGGACCGAGCACGACACTCCCCACCCAATCGGTGTGGCCTTCCAGCGTGCGAAGCAGCTTCCCGGTCGCCGAATCCCAGACCCGCACGCTGTTATCGTTTCCGACGGAAAGCAGCGTTTTGCCATCGCGAGAAACTGTGATTGCCGCCACCGCGGCCGTGTGCCCGTGCAGAATCCGCTCGAACAGATCGGGGTTCGCCCGTTCGATTTCGAGTGCGCGTTCCGAGGGTTTCAAGTCGTCGTCGTCTTTGGCGACAGTAACCGCAGCCGCGTACCATTCCCAGGCACGTTCCAGGTAAAGCCGCTTGCGCTCACCCGTGGTGGCCTTGGCGAGTTTGTGCCAAAGTTCGCCAACGGCGGTTCGCTCCTTCGCCATCCTCGGTCGTAGCAGATCCTGAGTCGCAGCCTGGATCAGGGCCGGGTCGGAGCCTTTCACCAGGTACTTCAGTGCGGAATCCCAACGGCCGCGAGTTACGAGCCAGTAGTCGGCGAGTCGATCGTTGGCCGGGGCGTCATCGGGCTTGGTCTTGAGAGTTTCGACGGCACTGGCCAGTGCTTCACTTCGTGTGACAAACGCTCGGGCTTCAGCAGACAAGTCGGGGTCCAGTGCTTTCTTGGCCAGCACGAGTACTGTCTTTCCCAGGTTGGCTGCGGTTGAATACTCCTCGCGCTCCAGGGCTTGCTGTGCCCACTGGAACGCGAGCTTGCTCACTTGTTCGGCCTGGGTTGGTGAAAGCGGCCCTTGAGCCAGGGCTTGAACCGTCTCTGTGCTCAAACTCACCGGGAGAGCGTGGAACCGCTTCTGGAGTGCGGCCAGTGCAGCAAGAGCGAGGTCCGCCTCGCCAGCCGCGGCCGCGAATTGTCGCGCTTCGTTGTAGCACGCAAAGATCATGGCGGGAGTCTTGCGTTTCGGCGCTCCCTCGAACAACTTCAATGCCAGTCCTTTCTTCCCCCGCGTGTCGATCTCTGCCGCCAGATAGTCTGTCTCGTAGACATCCCGGAGCGTTTCAACCGCAACCTTGATGTCGGCCGGCGGCGGTACCGGATCGTTCGCGTGCGTGGACTCTGCCAGGCTCAAGAGCAACGTTGTGACAATCACAAAACGAGTGCGGTGGACAATCGCAATCATCAGTTGGCACCTTTAGGAATACGATGACGGTACGCCCGACCGTTATCTTACCTCACACCCCGGTTGCCGTGAAACTTCCTCGTATTGCCATCACCATGGGCGACCCGGCTGGTGTGGGGCCAGAACTGTGCCTGCGGTTGCTTGGCGAGAATCGCGTCCATGCCGTGTGCGAGCCGCGCGTGCTCGGAGATCGCGCCGTGCTGGAGCGCGTCGCCCGGCATCTGCAGTGGCCCGCCCCCGAGCATTTGCTGATCCACGATCTTCGCAACATCGAAGCGATGGCCGTGGTGCCGGGTTGCGTTTCTGCCTCGTGTGGCCAAGCTGCATTCGAAGCCGTGAATGCGGCCATCGATGAAGCTCTGGGGGGCCGGGCTCATGCACTGGTCACGGGGCCGTTAAACAAGGAAGCGTTGCATGCTGCGGGCATTCCATATCTCGGGCATACCGAGATCCTGGCGGATCGGACGCACTCGCAAAGTGTGTGCATGATGCTCACTTCCGAAGCGATCACTTGCGCGCTCGTCACGGGGCATGTCGGTTACAACGGGGTGCCCGCACTGCTCTCGACGGAACGGATTGTGGAAACGATCGAGTTGACCGCCCAGACGATGACTCGATTGCGGCATCGGAAGCCACGGTTGCTGGTGTGTGGGCTCAACCCGCATGCGGGCGAGCAAGGGCTGTTTGGTGACCGCGAAGAAGAACGCATCATTGCGCCTGCGGTCGCGGTTGCCGTCGCCCGGGGCCACGATGTCCGTGGCCCGCTACCTCCCGATACGGCGTTCTTGCCCAAATACCGCCAACAGGCTGATGCCTATATCTGCATGTATCACGATCAAGGGCTGATCCCGCTGAAGGCGCTCGCTTTCGAAGATGCGGTGAATATCACACTCGGGCTGCCGATCGTTCGCACCTCGGTCGATCATGGCACCGCCTTCGATATTGCCTGGCAGGGTGTTGCCGATGTGTCGAGTTTTGTGAAGGCCGTAGAACTTGCGGCACAGCTTTGCCAGCACTGAAACGGAAAACTGGTTGTCGGGCTAGGGTGCGATTTGTAAGCCATAAGAGCTATATCCTCTCCTTTACAACCCGCAGCGATGCCCGGCCGAGTTAATGGGCTGTTGAGCAAGTTCGCTCCGTGAGATCGTTCCGAATTGTGAACTGGAGCTTCACGCGGATCGTACCGATGCAATAGGTTCGTTGCCGGTCATTCCAGCGTTTGGCCAGATGTCTCACGGGTCGGAAGCCAGTGACCTCCCCCGATTTTGGTCGCATTGCGACACTCAGCGGGTGGAGAATACCTGTTGGGGCTGGAGCAAGTCGTTGACGGCGACGCAATTCCGCCCTACATTTGTGCGTACTTCCGCCATCCCAACAACTTCCGGGAGTTCACCGTGAATCGTCGCAAGTTCCTGACTGTTGCCGGCAGTGGTGCACTGATTGGGTTCGCTGGCAGTAGCGGCTGCGCGAGCAAAGGCGACACCCTGAAGATTGTTTCCAGCCTGCCGCGAACGGGGAGTGCCCAGGGCCAGACGAATACGATCGTCAATGGTATCAAGATGGCCATCGACGACTATGGTGGTGAAATCGCGGGGATGAAGCTCCAGCATCAGGACATGGACGACGCCACTGCGGCACAAGGCCAATGGGATGCCGGTAAGGAAGCGGATAACGCCCGGGAAGCGGTCGGCGATAAGAACGTGATGGTCTTCATCGGGCCGTACAACTCGGGCGCGGCCAAGGTTTCGATGCCCGTGCTGAACGAGGCCGGGCTGCTCCAGATCTCGCCAGCCGCAACCTGGCCCGGGCTCACCAAGAAAGTCCCCGGCGACGAACAGAGCGGCGAGCCCGAGATCTATCGCGAGTCGGGCAAGATCACCTTCTGCCGCGTTTGCCCCACCGACGACACGCAAGGCCCGCTCAGTGCTCAGTTCGCCAAGGATGAGTTGAAGGTAAAGAAAGTCTACATCCTGGACGACAAGGAACTGTACGGCCGGGGTATTGCTGGGCTCTTCGCCAAGAAGTGTGCGGAGTTGGGTATCGAAGTCCTAGGCCACGAAAGCATCGTTGCGACCCA
>JBGTAO010000440.1:0-3203 GCA_041749835.1 Gemmata sp.
ATCCCAGATACGCGCTACGGCTCGATTCTGGTGAGCAAGTTTACCAACTGTCTTATGTACGACGGTAAGAAGTCCGTCGCCACGCGCGTGATCTACGACGCCTTTGATCAGATCAAGAAGCGGATGCCGGATGCCGATCCGGTTGTCGTGTTCACCGAAGCCGTGAATAACGTGAAGCCGACCCTGGAAGTCCGCTCCCGCCGCGTGGGTGGTGCCAACTACCAGGTTCCGATGCAGGTGAAGCCCAAGCGAGCCGAGAGCTTGGCCATCCGCTGGATCCTCGTCGCGATCCGTTCCAAAGCAGGCCGCCCCACTTACATGCGCCTGGCCGAAGAACTGATGGCTGCCTATCAGCGCCAGGGCGAAGCCATGAGCAAGCGGGAACAAACACTCAAGATGGCCGAGGCGAACAAGGCATTTAGCCACTTCGCCTGGTAATCCGGTTACGACAACTATCAGAGTGGCCAGTGATTCGTACCGTGAACCCGGTGCCGATCACTGGCCACTCTCCTTTTGTCTGGAGCCGGGTTCCCTAAACTGACCACTCCCAGAATTGTCACTGTCCACTGGTGTGCCGATGGCCAAGCAGAGCGACATAGAACTCCAGTTAGTTCGAAACCTCGGTGTGATCGCGCACATCGACGCCGGAAAGACCACCACCACCGAACACCTTCTCTATTACGCCGGTGCCAAGCACAAGCTCGGTGGAGTCGACGAAGGCACCACCGAGACCGATTACGACCCCGAAGAGCAACAGCGTGGTATCACCATCTACTCGGCCTGTGTACCGTTCCAGTGGGCGGGGTATACGATCAACCTCATCGATACCCCCGGGCATGTCGATTTCACTGCCGAAGTCGAGCGGAGCTTGCGAGTGCTCGATGGTGCCGTTGTGGTGTTCGATGGGCAGAAGGGGGTTGAAGCGCAATCCGAGACCGTTTGGCGACAAGCCAACAAGTACGGTGTGCCCCGGATGGTGTTTGTCAACAAGATGGACGTGGTCGGGGCCAACTTCGCCCAGACGTTGGAGTCGATCCACAGTCGCCTCACGCCCAATTTTGCGGAGCACGGCCGACCCATCCCGATTGTGATTCCCATTGGATCGGGCGGTTCCGCGGATAGCCGCACACCGTTCAACGGCGTCATTGATCTGGTCGAGATGAAGGCGAAGTTCTTTGATGCCGGCGATTACGGTAAGACGGTCCGCGTGGCCGACATCCCCGAAGAGAACCTGGACGAAGCAACCGTCTATCGGGAACAGCTTTTCGATGTTCTCACACAACATGACGAAAACGATCTGATCACGTCCGCCGTTCTGGAGGGGCAGTCGCCCGATCCTGCCAAGGTCCGGCAACTCATTCGCGAGCAGTGCCTGGCCCGCCACATTTACCCGGTGCTCTCGGGATCGGGCCGCGAACACATCGGGATTCAACCGCTGCTCGATGCCGTCACGCTGTACCTCCCCAGCCCGCTGGATCGCCCACCCGTGGAAGGGACCGACCCCAAAGGGAAGGGGAAAGAGCTCAATCGCAAGGCCGATCAGAAAGAGCCGTTCTGCGGTCTGGTCTTCAAGGCGTCGTGGCACCCGAACGGGAACCGGTTTTTCATTCGCGTCTACTCGGGTGTTCTTCGGCCGGGAATGCGGGCCTATAACCCGGGCAAGGATGTGAAAGAGAACATCCCCAAGCTGTTCCACGTTCACGCCGACCCGGCACGCGGGCTCGAAGAGGTCGAGAACGGCCCCGCAGGTGATATCGTCTGCGTTGTGGGCCTGAAGGATACCGTGACCGGCGACACGCTTTGCGAAACGGCCCACCCCATTCTGCTGGAGCCGATCTCGTTCGCCGAGGCGGTCGTCAGTCAGTCGATCGAGCCGGAAAGCGGCGCAGACAAAGACAAACTTGGCCTTGCGCTCGAAGTGCTGCAACTCGAAGACCCGACCTTCAAGATCAAGGCTGACAAGGACACCGGGCAAACGCTCATGAGCGGGATGGGAACGCTGCACCTGGAGGTGAAGAAACACCGCCTGGAACGCGACTTCCGGGTGAAGGTGCGGGTCGGAAAGCCAAGGGTCAGCTATCGCGAGATGCTGCGCGAACCCCGTACCGTGGAAGGGCGAGTCGATCGCCTCGGCGACAAACCCGCGTTCGCTGAACTCAAAGTCTCGTTTACCAACTTCAAGACCGAGAAGCCGGTCTCGGTCTTCAATGTCGTGAACACCGACACGAATCCGATCCCGGCGCTGTTCCTGGCCTCGGCCGAGCGGGCGCTCACCGATGCGCTCTCCACGGGCGAACTTGGCTACCCGATGATGAACGCTCAAGCTCGGTTGATCGATGCCAAATTCGATCCGCAACTCTCCTCCGAAGACGCCTTCGTTGCCGCTGCGATTCGCGCGTACCGTGAAGCGACGGGCAACAATGTCCAGCTTCTGGAGCCGATCATGAAAGTCACCGTGACCACGCCGAGTGAGTTTGTCGGTAACATCATGAGCGACTTGCTCGCCCGGCGGGCGGAGATCGAGCGCCAGGACGGGAACTCGGCCGGCGACCGGTTCGAGGTGGAAGCACTGGTGCCGCTGGCCAAACTCTTCACCTATGCCAACGATGTTCGCAGCCTGAGCCAGGGTCGCGCCGCCATGGCGATGGAACCGCACAGCTACGCGATTGCACCCGACGAAGTGTTGCGGCAGTTGCTGGGCGATTGAGTCAAGCGGAGCGAAGGTTTCCCGGCCGCTTGAGGTTACTGCTTCACCTCTCCGTCGAGCCTTCGCACCAGCAGTTCGTGCAGGAGCCACACGATCGCAGCCAGCGCCGAGGCCGCGAGCGGGATGGCGCTTAGTCCGTAGCTGCCGGCGAGCAAACCGAGTGCAGCCGGCACAACCGCGGCCCCAATCATGGCTGCTCCCACCTGAAAGCCCACCGCATGCTTCGAGACTGCTGGCTCGAATCGCTGCGGCGTTCGCGTCATCAGGCACGGGAACACCGGGGCCAAACCCACACCCGCCACGACCAGACCCAGGTACGCACCCCACGGTGGCAACGGCGCAGCGAACAGCATTACACCAATCGCTGCAGCCAACAGCGCGAGCCGGATCAACCGGTCCAGCCCCACGCGGTCCGCGATGAGGCCAAACACGACCCGCCCCATTCCGATACTACCCCAGTAAGCACCAACGGCAATTCCGGCCAGGCCAGCACTCA
>JBGTAO010000441.1:0-1545 GCA_041749835.1 Gemmata sp.
ACACACGCGATTACAAGCGCGAGAACGGCGAGAACCTCTACCGCCGCAGCATGTATACCTTCTGGAAACGATCGGCTCCACCGGCTTCGATGGAAGTGCTCAACGCCCCGAATCGTGAAACCTGCACCGTACGGCGCGATCGTACCAACACTCCGATAGCCGCACTGCTCACACTTAACGACATCCAATTTGTGGAAGCGGCCCGTGTACTGGCCGAGCGAGCGATGAAGGCCCATCCAGATGATCTGGCTCGCATAAATGGCATCGCCAGGCGATTGCTCGCGCGCGAGTTCAAGCCCCAAGAGCTCGAAATTGTCCAACAATCGCTTGCCGACCTGAAAGCCCATTACGCAACCAAACCCGCTGATGCCAGCAAGCTCATCAGCTTTGGGGAATCCAAGGCGGACCCTTCACTTTCTGTGGGCGAACTTGCAGCCTGGACCATGCTGGTGAACGAACTGATGAACCTGGATGAGGTTCTCAACAAGTAATTCGCACTCGAACGGGGTTCTCAACCCGTTCGTAGTACCACCACCACACTCGACCAGCCGACCCGCGTCGGCTGCTCTTCTGGAGATCACATGAACGTATTCGATCATCCGCGAGCGTTGAACCTGACCCGGCGGCATTTCTTCCGATCGGCGGGCTTTTCCCTGGGTGCCACAGCACTGGCATCATTACAAGCTGAAAGCTCGGATAAAGGCAATCCCACGGGGATCAACGCCGCACTGCCCACCACGCACTTTCCGGCCAAGTGCAAACACATCATCTATCTGCACATGGTGGGTGGCCCCGCACAGATGGATCTCTACGACTACAAGCCAAAGATGGTGGAGTACTACGACAAAGACTTGCCCGATTCGATCCGCAAGGGGCAACGCTTGACCACCATGACCAGCGGGCAGGCTCGGTTCCCGATCGCGCCGAGTAAGTTCAAGTTCGCACAGCAAGGCGAATGCGGAATGTGGATGAGCGAGTTGCTCCCCTACACTGCCAAGATGGCCGACGACATGGTGTTCATCCGCACCATGAATACCGAGGCCATCAATCACGAGCCCGCCATCACCTACATGCAGACGGGCAACCAGGTCACAGGCCGCCCCTGCTTGGGTGCGTGGACCAGCTACGGCCTCGGGAGCCTGAACCAGAACCTGCCGACATTTGTGGTGATGGTGGCACGCCCCAGTAACCAGGAACAAGTCCAGGCGATTTCCGCGCGCCTCTGGCAATCGGGTTATCTCCCGGGTGAACATGCTGCGGTCTCGTTTCGTGCTGCGAACGATCCCATCCTTTTCATCAACAACCCTCCAGGTGTGACCCCTGAAGTTCGCCGGACCACGTTGAACGGGCTCCAGAAACTCAATGAGCTCCAGTTTGATGCGCTGGGCGACCCCGAGACCAAGACGCGGATGGCTCAGTACGAAATGGCGTACCGAATGCAGACGAGTGTGCCCGAGCTGGCGGATATTAGCACCGAACCCGAGAAGGTGCTAACGATGTACGGGCCGGATGTCAAGAAGCCCGGATCGTTCGCCCACACCGCAC
>JBGTAO010000442.1:0-5009 GCA_041749835.1 Gemmata sp.
GCGGGCACACCAACTGCTGCGAGAATCACCAGACGCTTGGCGTTCACTGCGATGGCGGGTTGCAACCGTTGTTCACCATCCCCGCCCGGAAACTGCACGTCTCCCACAAGCTGAGCTTCGAGCAACTCGCTCTCGTGGAGACGCTCGGGATCGGCCTGCACGCGGTGAACCGGGCGAACCCCAAACCGGATGAAACCGTGCTCGTGATTGGTGCCGGCCCCATTGGGCTAAGCGTCATCGAGTTTGCCCGATTGGCGGGTTCGCGCGTCATCGTGATCGACCTGAACGAGCAACGTTTGCAGTTTGTCCGCGTGAAGATGGGGATTACGGAAACGCTGCTCTCGCAGGGAAACTTCGAGGACGATGTGAAGCGGTTCAGCGAATTGACCACCGGCAAGCTCGGCAACGTGGTCGTCGATGCAACCGGTAGCGTGAAATCGATGTCCAGCGCGTATCACTACGTGGGGTTTGCCGGGCGACTGGTCTGGGTGGGTATTACCCAGGACCAACTCGCGTTCACGCAACCGTTGATGCACCGCCGTGAGATGACGATTCTGGCCAGCCGGAATGCCTTGAGCCCCGAGTTCACCCGGATCATTCGACTGATCGAAGGTGGTATGCTCGACACGAGGCCGTGGATCACGCACCGTGCACCGTTCGAGGCGCTGATTCAGGAATTCCCCGGGTGGATGAAGCCCGAGGCCGGCGTGGTGAAGGCGATCGTGGAACTGGTGTAACCAGCTATTCTGGGACCGCCGTTTCCCTGGGACCGCGGTCGTCCCGACCGCTCTTCTACTCATCACCGGAGGGCTGACACCCTCCGCTCGCCCAAGACTTGCTTCTCCTGGGACCGCGGTCGTCCCGACCGCTCATCACCCAAGAGCGGACCAGAAGTCCGCGGCCCCGGGTTAATGCCACTTCGTGAGCACCACTCCAGGCACAGAAGAGCATGCGCAATAGCAGACGGCACCAGGAACGCCCCGGTGCCGTCTTGGGAGGAACTGCTCTGCGATCGGCGGGTTACCACCGGCGGTAGAAGCCATAGTTGTAACCGCCGAACGGGTTGACGTAGAAGTTCGGCTGATAGTAGCCTGTTCGGTAGCCAAGGCGGGTGTAAGGATTGTACCCGAACGAACGTGTGTAAGCCTGCCCAAAGACATTCGCAGTTGTCACGTTACCAACAGTTGCCCCGGTCCAGGGTGAATAAACCGTGTTGTACGATTGGTACCCGAATGGCCCGGAAACAGTTCCACTCTGAACGACACCACCTGCGGCAGGACTGTAGCCATAGACGATTTGCGCGCTCGCGGGGCTGGAAAAGCCGAAACTGATAGCCACAGTAACTGCGGCTGCAACGATAAACTTTTTCATGGTTCCACCTCATATTGGAACCCCGCCGTCCGCTGAAGCGAGGTTGGATTACTAACCACAACGGGGCTCGCTCGGTCTCGTTGGAGCCCACAAAAAGGGATACCCGACTCTCGCAAGCAGTCTTTCAGCCCAATCGAGAAAACCACGAGGCGAATCGCGCTCAGGATTCCGGGTGGCGGGGCGGTTCCGTGTCGAATCGGTTGGCCAAATTGAGCGCCGCGGCTCGCAGCTGCGCCCGTAACTCCCCGGGTAGTTCGGCCAACTGCCTGGAGTCGCTGAGGCTTGCGACGGCCGCTTCCAGGAACTGGGCCATACCCTGCCACAGAGTTGCGCTGCCGGCAGTGGTTGAGGGCAATGCTGTGGGCCGCTTTCCGTCGGCGGCTTCGAGCACGGCTTCGCCAGGTTCTTCGTCCACCAGTTCGCGCATGGTGTCGAGAAACGTGGTGCTCTTCGCGGCTTCGAAGGGCATCTCGTCGGCGTTGCCTTCGAACAAGCTGGTGAAGAGTTCCTGCTTGGCTTGCAGTGTTCGGAGCACCTTTACTTCGATGGTGCCGCGAGTCACGAAATTGATGACCCGCACCGGGCGGCTTTGGCCCATCCGGTGAACGCGGGCGATCCGCTGTTCGAGTACCGCCGGGTTCCACGGGAGTTCCAGATTCATCACCGTGTCGGCCGCTTGCAGGTTTAACCCGGTCCCGCCCGCATCGGTGCTCAAGAACACCTTGCAGTTGGGGTCCGTCTTGAATCTCTCCAACACTTCCTTGCGGGCCAATCCCGATAGCCCACCATGGAGCACGGCAAACCCCACGCCGAGCGCCTCCAGCACTTTCGCGGCCTCGGCAATCATGACCTCCCATTGCGAGAACACCACGGCCTTATGATCGTCGCCCGTCACCTCGGGTATCAACTCGGCGAACTCGTTGAGCTTCGGCGAGACCCGGTTTTCGTGATCGAACAAATACAGGCTATCGCAGATCATCCGCAGATTGACCAGGCAGGCCAGGATGCGCTTGCGGTCGAGATCGGTGAGGTAATTCTTCTGCAAGAGTCGCGCGAGTGCGACACGCTGTTCCTCGTAGGGAACGCGCTGTTCGGGGGCGAGTTCCACCACGACGGTGTTGTCGGTGCGGGTCGGAAGTTGGGTGAGCACTTCGGCCCGGGTGCGGCGTAGGAAGATCGGTTCGAGTTTCTCGCGAATCTTGTCGAGATTGCGATAACCCATCAGGTTGCCGTCCGCGTCCTCCATGCGGTGTTCGTGTAGGAACTGGAAGGCCGGGCCGAAGCGGCGTTCATCCACAAATTGCACGATGCTGTACAGCTCTTCCAGCTTGTTCTCCAGCGGGGTACCGGTCAGAACGATCGCGTAACGGCTCTGGAGCTTCTTCACTTCGCGTGAAGTTTTGGCTTCCCAGTTCTTGATCCGCTGGGCTTCGTCGAGCACCACGATGTCCGGTCGCCAGGCGTTGATCGCGTCGCGATCGCGCACTACCTGTTCGTAGTTCACCAGCCGGTAAAACGTGGCTTTGGAATACTGGTTGCGGCGGTCGTCCGGTGAACCCTCGATCACCTGAACGGGGCGGTTCGTGAACCGGGTGATCTCCGCTTCCCACTGGTATTTCACGGAAGCGGGTGCAACAACCACGATCCGCTGCACTCCGCGTTCCTGGGCCAGCAATTCGATCGCCGCCAACGTTTGCACGGTTTTCCCCAGGCCCATGTCGTCGCCCAGAATGCTCCGGCCACGGCACGCGAGGAACAGGGCCCCGCGAATCTGATAGTCGTACAGCGGGACACGGAGCAGGTCCAGTTCCAGGGTGCCGGCATCCAACTCGTGAAGCCATTGCTGTTCCCGCACGAGCATGGCCGCGCGCTCGACTTCGCGGTCGATGAACTCGAGTGCATCACTCGGAAATATCACGTCCTCGGGTACGGCTTCGACATCGTGGATCAGATCGGTGTAGTTGCCCTGCCCGTGCCAGAGGCGGTTCTCGTCGAAGTAGGTCGTTGCGAGTTTGGCGAGCTTGTCGGAATGGCGGGGGGGCAGTTGCAGTTCCAGTTGCAGTTGCTCACCGTAGCGCAGTGCGATGCTCGGCCGGGTGACCGTGGCTTTCTTGTTGTGGAAGTTCGGTGGAAGCTCATCCTTGATCTGATCAAGAACGGCTTCGATATGTTTGCACGTACCAAGTGTGTTCGATTTGTAGTCCGGGCAAGTGCAGGTATTGTCTCCGACCTTGAGGCCACGAATCGCAACGGTGTATTGCCCTTTCGATTCTGGGTTCGTGACCAGGTAATCGGAGAGAACGCGGTTCTTCCCCGTGTTCTCGATCGTGAACTTGCCGGTCTTCGCGCGTTGCCGGCGGATATCGATCTGATCCTCGCGGAGCATTCGCGGGCCTCCGTCGTGCGTGCCACAGAACACACTCCATGATACACGACGAAGGCGGGAGCCAAGGGTTACCGTCGTGGCTACTTCTTCAACTCTCTCACGCGGATGTTGCGGTATCGGACGAACTGCTTGGTGTAATCGCCGCCGCCATGCACCTGGAGTGCGATCCCGCCCGTGTCGCCCAGGCGTTTCTCGGTGTCCTGGAACTCCATGAAACGCACACCCTTGATCCAGGTCGTAATCTTGGGCGGGTTCCCTTCGATGCGGGCACGCAGTTCATTCCATTCACCCGGCTTCCAAAACGCCTTCCAGTCTTCTGGCTTCACGGGGCTGGGGAACGCGGGGTAATCGGTCAACTTGATCTCCGAGACATCGCGCACGAACTGGAAGTTCTGAACGTGAGGCTGACCGCCAATGCCTTCGCCGTAAACGCCCATCAGGTTGCCACCCTTGTGGTAATCGATCATCGCCTGATAGCACTTGCCGGTATCGCTACTGCGGAGGAACAGCCCGCTATCGGGGCCATCGTCGTTGTTCATTTCCAACACCACTTCGAAGTCGCCGTATTGCTTCTCGGTGATGATAATGCCGCCGTTCCCAGGTACATCCTGGCTCCCCACGATGGCACCGTCTTTCACTTCCCACTTGCCACCGCTTCTATTATTGCTGGTGCCACTGTGGCCGGTTTTTGCGGAAATCGTCCAACCTTTGAGTGTCTTGCCATCGAAGATGCTCTCGAAACCGGTGTCGTCGAACTTCTCGGGCTTGGGTAGCTCGGCTCGCACACAGGCGAATAGCATCGCCAACGCACAGCAACAGATCGTGGTGAGCGTACGCATGGAATGGCTCCAGAGGAAAGGGGCGAGCTCGCTCAGTATCCGGCGCTCACGCGAGATTGTCTAGCATTGTGGACCAACCCATTCGAAGCGGGCGGAAAACTGCCATGACTTGCCAGATGCCAATGGTGTTGTCGCAACAGGTTTGTTACTCTTCGCGACACCGTGTTCGTGAATGATCCCGGTCGGTTCCCCTTTGGAGCGTGCCTTCATGTTTCGCATCCTTTCAAGCCTCCTGCTGCTGTTCCCGCTGGCTGCACTTGTCGTGGCTCAAGAGAAGAGGGAAGAGCCGGCCAAGCTCGAACTGAAGCTCAGCAAGGATGAGCAAGCGGTGATCGATCTCACCAATGCCGAGCGCAAGGAAGCGGGGCTAGCCGAGTTGAAGGTGAGCCCCGAGTTGATGGCCGCGGCGCGGA
>JBGTAO010000443.1:0-9403 GCA_041749835.1 Gemmata sp.
TATTTGCACGGTTCACATCCCCACAGAACCTTGACCTGTTCAAGAATCGCTCGCTCCCACTCGATGCACGTATGTCAAACGCGCTGAGCTACTTCCAGGCCAGTAATCAAGTGGCCAAGCTTTACCTAGCTGGATTCCTGAAGAAGGACGTGCATGACAGTGAAATTGTGGAGTTGCTGGGGTCACAGTTCCGCGCGACCGTGGTCATCCTCGAACTCGTAGATGAGTATATGCTCACGATCAGCAAGGAAGATCCGAAGTATCAGGTTCGCATGCAGGGCTTGGAAGGAATGAAGCGAGGGCTTGCGAGTATCGTTGTAGGCGGCCTTCTCACGTTGACCGAACGGGAGAGCTACCGAAGGAGCGAGCTTGTCAGGCTGGTTGGGTACATGGAAGAGACGTTTCCGTTCATGGTTCCAAGGCTACCGCCTGCTTCACGCACCGAGACCTTGCTTCGATTGGAGAAAATGCAAGTAGATGCCGCCTTGAATGACCTCCAACCTGGTTTGGGAGTATTACGCTCAAAAGTTAAGTCTGCAGTTGAGAAGGTGGTTGATCCCTAACCCAACGCAGCACCAGGCGGGAGCCACACAACGGCGATTGGAGTGTCGAGTCGTTTCAGTAACGCGCGCGGGCAAGTGTGTCGTACGGCAAGACAGGCGAAACGTTTGACACGTTCCGCCTGTCCCGCGACAATCCAGGTGAAAATGCGGAGGTGAGCGATGACGCCTGCACACCATCTGAATTGTGGCATCCTTCACGCACCTCCGAATCCGCAGGCTGCCTGCCACTGCCTACTGATTGAACACCACGGCCGCCTCACGCTGATCGACACGGGGATCGGCTTGCAGGACATTGCCCGCCCATTCGAACGGATCGGGCAGCCTGCGATCGACGCGGCGGGCTTCCAGTTTCACGAGCGACTCACCGCAGCACGGCAGATCGAGCAGATGGGCTTTCGGATCGCGTATGTGACCGACATTGTCCTGACCCACGCCGACCCCGATCATGCGGGTGGTCTCTCCGACTTTCCATCAGCAGCCGTGCACATCTCGTCGGAGGAGTTGGCGGCGCTGCATGCTGGTCATGGGCGGTACTCCACGACTCAGTTTGAGCACCAGCCCCGTTGGGTTCCACACGCGACATCCCACAAGCGATGGTTCGGCGTTGAAGCCCGGCCGCTTCCGCTGTTCGATGAGGTCGAGGTCGTTCTGGTACCGCTGTTTGGCCACACTTTGGGGCACTGCGGGGTTGCCATTGGCGACGGGAGCCGATGGCTGTTGCACGTGGGGGATGCTTATTACCTGCGGGTCGAACTCTCGACCGACGATCACCCCGTGTCGGCGCTCGCCACCCTGCGAGCCGAAGACGACGAGCTGCGACGGGCAAGCCTCGCAACACTCCGTGGCCTGGCCCGGGATCACGGCTCCGAAGTCGAGATGGTGGGGTACCATGACTTCACCGAATTCCCGTGTGGGTCGCTGCCCGAATTCGGCCAATCGCAATGATCAACTCTTCTCCGCCAATCCACAAACCACGAACGCACAGGGAGCGTTATGTTCAAGAACCTCATCCCGAAGATCTTCTATGCGCGGTTGCAGGAGGGATTGAGTTTCTTTGTTGATGGGCTGGGATTCACCATTCGTTACCAGGATGGAACGATGGCGGTGATTGACCGCGGTGGTGCCAAGGCCTACATCGTTCAGAACCCCGAGATGGCAGCCCGAGATCGCCCCGAGCTTGCAATTGACACCGACGATATCGACGCGATCTATCACGAGATGTCCACACGCTGTGCCCATCTGCTGCATCCAAACTCCAACGTGGTTGCGTTGAAGCCCTGGGGAGCCCGAGAGTTCGCCATGCTGGATCCGTCGACGGTCTGTGTGGTCTTCCGGGAGTGGCCGAAACCATAGTCGCGGCTCCAGAGTGTGAAACACCACCATTGCTGGGAATGGTCCCGTGATCTCCTCTGGGCCCGATTGATCACGAGCAACGGTCACATCATGGCAAAGGTCACACTCCGGGAGTACCAGACCGATTGGCCCGTGCAGTTCCAGGCGGCTGCCTCGGAACTGGCAACTGCATACACCGGAGTTGCCGTTCAGCTCGAACACATCGGGAGCACTGCTGTCGCGGGGCTGTGCGCCAAGCCGGTCATCGACATTCTGCTTGGTGTATCCAACCTGAATGAAGTGGAGGTGCGAACGGCCGCCCTGGAAGTGCTGGGCTATCGGTATCGCCCGGAGTACGAAGCCGTGTTGCCCGAACGCCGCTACTTTGTGCGACCCGAAGGAGTTCGACTTCGCATCCACCTCCACGCCGTTGTCCATGGCAGTCGCATTTGGCAAAACCATCTGGCCTTTCGAGACATCCTTCGTAGAAACGCCGACTTGGCACAGCAATACGCAGCTCTGAAGCGCGATCTTGCCACCATCCATGCCAACGACAAAGCAGCGTATACTCACGCGAAAGCACCCTTCATTTCTCGTGTTTTGGAGACTGTGCTTCCCATCTAAAATGAAGCGTTTGATGGCTTCTGTCGTTGAGTCTGCACGAATGCGGCCAAGTCCGCTCGACGGGTTATGGGGAGGAGATTGCTGATGGAATCCTGGATTCGCCTGGCTGGTCCGAATCGGACTGTTGAGATTGGTGGGGTCAAACTGGTTGGCGTGAATGCCGAGAACGGCACCAAGCTGCTGGTGACGCTGGGACTGATCGTGACCGTCATGCTCCTGGCTCGGTTGCTCCAGGCCGCGGCCGGTTGGTTCCTGCGAACACGCCGCGATACCACCGTCCGGTTTTGGACACGCCAGGGGATCAATCTCTTCTCGGCTGCAATACTACTGATTGGCATTGTGTCGATCTGGTTCGACGATCCCACTCGGTTGGCGACCGCGTTGGGTCTGGTCTCGGCAGGTCTTGCGTTCGCACTGCAAAAGGTCGTCACCGCGGTCGCGGGTTACTTCGTGATTCTGCGGGGCAAAACGTTCAATGTCGGTGATCGCATCGTCATGGGCGGGGTTCGTGGCGACGTGATTGCGCTGGGGGTTCAGCCAGACCACCATTATGGAGATGGGGCAGCCGCCACCGGTTCAGAAAGATGACCCGGCCATGTGGGTTCAAAGCCGACAGTACACCGGTCGAATTGTGACAGTCAGTAACGCCAAGATCTTCGACGAGCCGGTCTACAACTACTCGCGCGAGTTCCCGTACCTCTGGGAAGAGATCATCCTGCCGATTTCGTATACCACCGATCGAGCTCTGGCCGAGCGTATCCTGCTGGAGGTGGCGACCCGGCACACGCTGTCGATCGAAGAAACGAGCGGCGAAGTTTTGGCCGAACTGGATCGCCGTTACGCCACACGGGCCTCCGGTGTGAAGCCACGCGTTTACTATCGACTCACCGATAACTGGCTCGAAATGACCCTGCGATTCATTGTGCGGGACCACGGGGTGCGGGAATTGAAGGACGCCCTCAGCCGCGACATCCTGAAGGCTCTGGACGAGGCGGGCATCAGTGTGGCGTCGGCAACCTTCGAGCTGGTCGGGGTTCCCGCGCTCCGGGTTGCCACCCGGCAAGAATGATGGGTGTTCCGATGTCAACTGCAGGCAATCGAAACTGTTGGCGATTTGTTCCGATCGCCACGGTGACGGCGTTGGTCTACTGGTGGTTCGCGGACTGGTGGGCTTACGTCGAGTTCCCGGAAGGGCCGATGCCGAAGTTTGTCATGCCCTGGGGGTGGCAACTGTTGGAGAGCGGTCTTGTGGGAGTTTTGGCAAGTGGCGTAATGGTCGGTGCGTGGTGGCTGATCTGCTGGGCGCGAAGGCGGCTCACAAGTCGAAATGCCTGACCAGAATTCGACAGTTAAGATTGCGTGATCGGCAACGAACGGCTCTGTTGTGACCTACTTCTCGCGGACCGGATTCGCTTCTGGGAGCACACGAATGGTGAAACAATGGCATCTGATGGCAATCGTTGTCCTCGCTCTGGCCCAGCCGGATCGCAGCAGTGCTGCCGATACATTCTTTGACTCGAACGGTGTGAAGATTCGCTATGTCATGGACGGGAAAGGCGACCCAGTCGTGCTCTTGCACGGTTGGATGAGCGATTCGAGTATGTGGGGCCAAGACCGCGAGGGCAACACGAAACTCGAAGCCGCTGGTGCCAAGGAATTCCAGTTGATTGCCCTGGATTTGCGTGGTCATGGCAAAAGCGACAAGCCACACGACAAGGAGAAGTACGGCGCGGAGATGGCAGAAGATGTGGTGCGGCTGCTCGATCATCTCAAGATTCGCAAGGCACACTTGATCGGCTATTCAATGGGGGCGTTTGTTGCCGCCAAGGTCGTTGCGACACACCCTGATCGCGTCTTGAGTGTTGCGTACGGTGGGCAAGCGCCGATCATCCAAACTCCGAAAATGACCACCGCCCGGGAGGTCGAGGTGTTCGCCAAGGCGGTCGAAGATGGTCAAGACCTTGGAGTGTACATCCTGGAGGTCATGCCAGCCGGCAAGAACAAGCCAACCCCAGAGCAGGCGAAGGCGTTCGCAGCGCTGATGTTCAATGGGAAGGACGTGAAGGCCTTTGCCGCGGCAGGTCGGAGCTTCGACGCACTGGCGGTCACGGAGGCCGAGCTGAAACGGTGCAAGGTTCCAGTCCTCTTCATTCACGGGGGCGAGGAACCGGAGTCGTTGAAAAGTCGGGTGGCGGCGGCCCGGAAGCTGATCGGCCACGGCGAGGTCAAGGTCATCGAGGGCGCAGACCACATGACGACTTTGGTCAAACCCGAATTCGGCACCACGCTCAAGGAATTCCTGCGGGCCAACAAGCAGAAATGATATTTGCTGTGTGACGACACGGGAACTTACGAGGTCACCCAGGTTCTGATGTCTGTCCTGGGTGACCCATTCATTTTGAAATGCTTCGTGCCTGATCGATTTTCACCTCTGTTCTTGGTTCAGGATGATCGCCGTTCCGCTTCGACACACTCGGCAAATAGTGACTCGAACTTCGAGCAAGTTTGAGTGGCTTCACCGCGGAGTTCGCGTAAGAGTTTCAACTCCCGCTTATCGACTCGTCCATCGGCAAAAATCATCTCACGAAGCCACTCCGCTTCTTCGGCGTCGATTTTGCCATCTGTGAGCACATGGCGTTTGATCGCCTGATAGAAGAATTTCTCAAATCCCGGACTGGGTCGCTCGACTCGACGGTGAAGATCGATCAGGAACTCGGCCTCGCCCCGGTCGATCACGCCTTTTGAGTAGATGAGATCGCTCAAGGATTCGATCTCCGCGCTATCGATTCTGCCGTCGTCAAGGAACTTTTCCATCAACTCACGAAGCGTCGGCATGACGTTCTCCCCAAACGAGTAGAGTGGACGGATTCAGCCACGTGAAGTTGAAGTCCGCGATTTCATCACGTGTGAGTGCGGACGCGCCGCATCAATGCGCCGACGGAGCATCAGCCCAACACGATCTGCAGCACGATCGATGGCCACGGTCAAGCGTTCGCTCGTGTCCTCGAGGACAAGGGGATTGCGACCCAGGACCTCGACAACCACCCGACACTTCTTGTCGGCCCCGCCACGCGGACCGTTCACGTCGATCAGGTGTACCGTCACTCGTCCAATGTGGTCGCCGAAGCGGCCGAGGGCGAATCGGAGGCGGCGCTCAACTCGCGCTCGCTCGGCCTCATCAGCGACCAACCCTTGTTCATGAATTTCCAGCCACATGGTCCTACCCCGGATCGGGTTACTGGAACTGCATTTGCCACACAACCATTCATACACCCGAGCACATGCCAAGGACAAATCGATAAGTTATTGCTAAAACTTCGTGAAATCCGATAGGAGGACTGCACAATGGATTGGCTGAACTATCACCATCTGCACTACTTTTGGGTTGTTGCACGGGAAGGCAGCATTACCAGAGCATGCGAAGTCTTACACCTGTCACAGCCGACAATCAGCGGCCAGATCCGGGAACTCGAAAAAGCCATCAAAGCCCCGCTATTCACGAAGTTGGGTCGGGGATTGGTGCTGACAGACATGGGGCAAGCGGTCTTCCGCTATGCGGACGAGATCTTCTCGCTTGGCCGCGAACTGATGGACCTGGTCAACGGTCGGCCGCTAGGTCAGCCCATTCGTTTGCGGGTCGGGTTGGTCGATGTGATGCCCAAGTTAATCGCGCACTTGCTGCTGGGGCCGGCACTCCAGCTACCGGAAGCAGTCCGAGTCGTCTGCGTTGAGGGGAAACTCGATCGGTTGGCAGCTGAGTTGGCCGTTCATGAACTGGACGTCGTTTTGTCCGACACACCACTGCCACCAACGGTCAAGGCGAAGGCCTACGCTCACCAACTTGGCGAATGCGGTGTCGCTATTGTCGGGGTGCCCAAATTCGTTGATGCCTATAAAGCCGAATTTCCGCAATCGCTCGACGGTGCGCCATTTCTCCTACCAACCGAGAACACGGCCCTCCGCCGATCACTCGATCAGTGGTTCGCAGCACTCGGTATTCGGCCAAATCTTCGCGGGGAGTTCGAGGATAGTGCGCTTTTGAAGACATTCGGTCGGTCGGGCGAAGGAGTGTTCGCAGTGCCGATCGCCATCGAGCAAGACATTCGTCGTCATTACGGAGTCCGGCGCATTGGGAAGACAACCGGTGTGCGTGAACGATTCTATGCGATCTCCGTTGAGCGAAAGCTGAAGCACCCGGCCGTGGTTGCGATCTCGGAACAGGCTCGACGGAGTTTCACTGAAACCGATCCACACTGAATGAACAGCATTTTCGAATGCAATTAATTGCCTTTCCCGATTTGATCTCTCACGTGATCGGCGCAAGAATAGCAGAACACTCGGAGAGTCTCATGCCCCTCCGCGATCCGCACCATGGCCAGCCAAACCGGCAGGGTGACACCCAATCCGAACAGACGCTCCCCCATTCGCCGCAAAGCCAGAGTGATCTACCCTTGGCGCTGGACCATGAGCGACTCTTTTGGCCTCGCATTCCTGGCTATCAAATCACCGCAGAACTGGGAAGTGGTGGAGCAGCAGTTGTTTACCTGGCTCGACATAGCTCACTGAACCGTTTGATCGCACTCAAGGTGCTCCTGGGCGGTGCGCTCGCAACCACCCTCGACCGCGAGAGATTCCGGCGCGAAGCAGAAGCGGCTGCGAAACTCGATCACCCGAACGTGATTCAGGTGTACGACATTGGTGAGCACAACGGAGCATTGTACTTGTCGCTTGAGTATGCTTCGGGTAGCTCGCTCGACCGCACACTCAAGCGACAGCCATTGTCACCAATCGATGCCGCTTACCTTGTTGAACGTATCGCTGGCGGCATCGAAGCCGCGCATGCTGCCGGGATTCTGCATCGCGATTTGAAGCCCGCCAACATCCTTCTAGCGGCAGATGGTCAACCCAAGATTGCCGACTTTGGACTGGCTCGCCAGATCGACCAAGCCTACCGGTTGACCCAGTCGGGAATGTCGGCAGGTACACCCTCCTATATGGCCCCCGAACAGGTGCTGCCAGAAGTCGATCAGATTGGTGTCAGGACCGACGTGTACGGGCTGGGTGCAATCTTATACGAGTGCCTGACAGCTCGCCCGCCCTTCGCCGCGCCCACCTCCCTGGAAACCATGCGACAAGTGGCCGAGGCTGAGGTGGTCTCGATCCGTAGCCTGCAATGGGGAGTACCGCGCGATCTGGAAACGATCTGTCGAAAGTGTCTCGAGAAGGAGCCGCAAAAGCGCTACCCAACCGCCCGCGCGTTGGCTGCCGATCTTGCCCGTTTCCGGTCGGGAGCGCCGATCCTCGCCCGCCGGATGAGTCCGGTTGAACATGCCTGGCAATGGGCCAGACGGCACCCGGTAATCCCGCTTCTTGTTCTCACTCTCGGAATGATGACCGTTTCCGTTGCTGCACTCATGGCGTGGACAACCTATCACGCTTACCAAGTAGCAAGTCACCTCCGGGATCGCGAATTGCGCCTCCACGGTTTGCGTGGCAGCCTGCTACAACTCGATGAGTCCCAGGCCCGACATACCGATTTGGCGGCCACGACTGGCGATCCCACGTGGGCGAATGGCTATCGTACGGTGAAGGGCGAAGCCGAACGACAGCGGGCCGATGCGTCACAACTTGCACCAGAGGAAACCGCTTCTGCTGAACTTCTGCAAACCGCCGACAAGGTTGCGACGCGGGAGCAGCACGCACTAGAACTGGTGCGGAATGGGCGGGCCAATGAAGCCTGGCAGTACCTCCGCTCCGACGAACACCGTTGCGCTCGCAATGAATACGCCGCCGCTGTTGATCAATTTGGTGATCGTGTGGATCTTGCTGCTGATGCAGAGCTGCGACAAATTCAGACCGAGGGCTTCTGGTCACTGGTGTCAGCTACCGCGGTTGCCGGCCTGATTGGCGTGACGGCGGTGACCGCTTGGATAATCTACCTCCGTCGTTCGCATCATCGACTTCGCAACGCAAGCCCAACCCGTTAATTGTGTCCTGAGTTGCAGGCGCTTCTACTCCACGACTGGTCCCACGTCCTTTCTGCTGCCTCGACATTCAACCGAAGTTCTCACTTGCGTGTTCTTGGTGATCGTGCTGCGATTGTTCGCCCAGCAGTAGCAACAGAGTGGTAGAAATGTAGGCATTTCCCGATAGTGCGATTAAAGCAAAGCTGATCGCATTTGATCCGAAGACGGACTGGTGTGCCGCCAAGAGGATCGAACTAAGTAACCAAGAATCGAAATGACCTCGACCACGTGTCGTTCGATAATCGATACTCAATGACACGGGTGAAACAGCTTCGGTGGCGAGAGGGTTCAACGGCAGATCGATTGACTTTCGTGCTGATGGCTCCAGTTTCGGCGAGCCTCGGAGCGTGGCAGGCTGAGTTGCAGACAGCCGGGTTCGATCTCATCCTCGACCCGACGCGGCCCCAGTACGACGACCCACGCTCAGTTCCGGTTGTCGTCCGAGGGCGCGATTCGGTGATCGAATTTGAGATTGTTCCCGCATCGCCCTGGATGGCCTGGTTCCCGATCGGCATGCTCCAGATCCGGAACCCGAGCAAAGTGGCGTTATTCGAGTGGCCCGAGTCCGATGTTTTCGCGGCTGCCGACTCGGCGGATGCCATAATCGAGGCTGGCATGGTGTTCGAAGCGAAGGGCATCCACGGGGAGTTGCCAGCCCTCGTCGACCAACGAGCACGGATTTTGTTCGAGAACTTGCCAGAGGTCCGTTCTCAGCGGCACGCAGACTTGTTGACAACGCGGTATGATTCTTAGAGCTAACGGAAAAAACCATTTGCTTCGTGTCGGATGAAGATCACGGCGGAGGCAAGTTGTACCCAGCCGAGGTAGCTCTTGCCGTTGTGGTCGAATCGGCGTGCG
>JBGTAO010000444.1:0-3356 GCA_041749835.1 Gemmata sp.
AATGAGCGGTTCGGCACCAAGCCCATAGCGAATCCCGTTGTTGCTACGTCGGTGTTCGCAGTCTGGTGCGGTCGCGGTTTCGGTTCGCCCGCTGTTGCGAGTTGGCCGGGAGAGCCCGCGCACCAGACACACGGCATCATGACGTCGGTGGAGACGCTGGTTTGGTGGATTCGCGTTGTTGGGTGCTCCAGCATGTAAGGATAAGCGATTCAACTGGTAACTGGAACCAGGTTGTTGACATGGTTATCCCGGTTCCGCTTGAAGGCAACACTCCTGGCGATCGACAAGACGATTGCCCCTGGTTGGTCTTATAACGTGCAAACCGGAGAAAACCTGTTTTCTGCTGGTTCATTCCCGCCAATTCTCCACCCGGAGACTCGTCCCGATGTCGTTCCCCGCACCTTCGCTCCCGCTGGCTCTACCGCCGCTTACACGCTGGCTGGTGATCATCGTTGCTGCCACGGGCTTCCTGTTCGATACCTACGAGCTTTTGATGTTCCCCGTGATTGGGGCTCAAGCGCTCTCAGAACTCCTTCGTGTGCCACCAACTGACGATCTCGTGCGGCTTTGGTCCGGGCGCATGCTCTGGATTGCGGCACTCGCGGGCGGCATCTTCGGCTTACTCGGTGGTTTCCTGATCGATCGCTTCGGTCGGAAAACCATCATGGTGGCGAGCATCCTGCTGTATTCGATTTCGCCAGTGGCCGCGGCGTTCAGTACGGAATTGTGGCACCTGATTCTCTTCCGCAGCCTGACGTTCATTGGCGTGTGTGTCGAGTTGGTGGCCGCGGTCACTTGGCTTGCGGAACTCTTTCAGGATAAGCGACAACGGGAACGGATCATCGGCTGGACGCTTGCGTGTGCTTCGGTAGGCGGCATCCTGGTCACGGAAGTGTTCACCGCGATTGTGGCATTCTTGCAGGAGAACCCGGAAGGAGTATCGTGGTTGCCGGTCAAGCCGTCGGCATGGCGATACACCCTGCTGACCGGGCTCGTTCCTGGAGGCATCATTCTGGCGCTGTTGCCGTTTGTGCCCGAGAGCCGCGTGTGGATGCAGAAGAAGTTGTCTGGCACGCTCCGCCGTCCGCGGATGGGTGAACTCTTCGCGCCGACCTTACGGCGAACCACGATTGTCACCACACTACTGTCGGCTTGCGGTTATGCCGCCGCGTTTGGGGCGCTCCAGCTCACGCCACTTCAGATGGCTCCTGGCTTGCCCGACCTGAATCCGGTGAAGAAGGAATACGGCCCGGCAGTGAAAGCGGCGGAGAAACAACTCGAAGCCGCAACAACGCCTGACGATAAAAAGGCGGCGGCCAAGGAACTCGCGCAGGCTCGCAAGCCGATCAATAACGCGATCCAAACGAAGCGGGGGAATCTCCAGCGCTGGCAGGAACTCGGCGGCCTGACCGGGCGAATTCTCTTCGCCATTCTCGTGGTCTATGTGGCCAGCCGCGTGCTGATCCGCATCTTCCTGGTGCCCGGCGTGATCCTCTTCCCGCTCACGTACCTAATCCTCTTCCAGGGCGAATACTGGATCTTTTCGATCGCGATCTTCTTCTGTGGATTGCTCACGGTCGCACAGTTCAGTTACGTGAGTGAGTACTTGCCAAGGGTCTTCCCGCTGCACTTGCGGGGAACCGGTAGTGCGTTCGCCACCAACGTGGGCGGGCGGATGCTAGGTACCATGGCGGCGGCGCTGAATACCGAGTTGCTCGCGCCGATGTTCAGCGGAGATAACCCTCAACGGGTTGCAATCGCTGCGGCCATCATCGGTGGGACCGTGTATAGCGTGGCGCTGGTGCTCTCGTTCTTGCTTCCGGAACCGAAGCAACTGGAGGAATCGCAGCCGTGATACGATGAGCATGAGCGGTGCAGCGGCTCGGGAAGTATTGTCCCGGGCCGCTGGTGTGTTGAGGTGCCACTACTGCTTGAAGCGCCAGTCGACACGGCCGTGGTAAGCAAATGTTTCCGCGACTAGTGCATACAGTTCGGGGTCGTAGCTCTTGAGGGCTTCACGGTTGGTGATGGGGCGTTCCGCACCATTCGGCGGAATCCCACTTCCGGCAGCATCGAAGTACGCTTCCACACCCGCAACCCAGTACTCCACGCGATCGTGGGATGCACTGGTTCCTTGCCACAACTTCTTCGCTTGTGCCGCCTCGAAGAGCCCTTTCAACTTCCGATCAAACTCCGCATCCAATCGCTTGACCCGCAACTCGTACTGTTGTTTGTCGCGGCGCTGGTCGAATTCCGGATCGATTGGGCGCGTTGCTGTGGCGTGATAGCTGCCCCGAGCAAGGCCACCCAGCACCAGGTTCTTGCCGGCGAACGGGTCGCGCGGCAACCCGAGCACATTCTCCTCGGGAACCACCATGAGCTTCAACTCGGGCGAGTACTCCAGGAATCGCACCAGATCGAGTTGTGCCGCATTCTTGGCATTCTGGAATTCCGGTAAGTCGCTGAGCTTCTCCGACTGGCCCAGGATCACCAGGCGGGCACCATCGGCGATCATCGCTTTCAGGATGTCGTGCCGGTAGGCGAACATCTTTCGGATCGTGTCATTCGCTCGAAGTAGTGCCTCATCACGAACCAGTTTCGAGGCGATGACGGGGAATTCGCGTGCCCAGGTGAACTTGGTGTAATACGGGTCGATCTGGAACCGGGCGGGTGGTGCGATCACGCTGGGTTGTTGCTGGAGAGGTTGGTAACGCCAATCGTTTTCTGGCTTCAGCTTGAAGGTGGTGCGAGCCAGTTCGTACCCATAGGGGTCGTATTGCTTGAGCTGTTCGCGAGTCGCAATTGGGCCGTGGTTCCAGTTATTGATGCGGTTGGAATCGAAGTAACATTGCGCGATCTCGGCCCAGTACTCGGCGGCATTGCTGGCGGCGTAGGTGTTCTTCCAGAGTCCCTTGGCCAGCGCGTTCTTGTATGTCTCGTTCAGCCGGGTTCGCCACGTGAGATCGATCCGACCGAGCGCCGCGTCGATGGTATGGCAAAACTCATGGATACCGATGCTTTCATCGTCGTAGCGGTCGATAGGTAAGTTGAGCAAGTTCTCTTCGCCAAAGCTGGTCACGTCCAGGCCGCCGGTGCCGCGAACACGCTCATTCAAGTATGCGGGGTTCCGGCTGTTGCGGTATTCCGGCATATCAGTGTAGACCTGATCCTTGCCGATAATGATGAGCCTCGTGCCTGTTTTCGCCATCGCCTCAAAGACATCGGGGCGGCCGGCGAGCATGTGCGTCACAATCTCGTGGGTCCGCTGGAGTGCCGCATCCGCGACCACATCAGAAGCAGCGACCGAAAACCCACCACCGAGGTCGATGTGTTTCTTGTAGAACTTGCGGGCAGCC
>JBGTAO010000445.1:0-7738 GCA_041749835.1 Gemmata sp.
CGGGGGTGCGGTTCTGCGGCAGGCGAATCGGGAATTGCTGCGACCGAGTGGGTTCGTAGTGTGGCTGCGTGCCACGCCGGAAGCGATTTGGCAACGCCTACAGACCGATCCGACCACAGCGGCCCGCCGCCCGAACCTGACTGCCACGGGCGGTCTCGATGAGGTGCGCACGCTGCTGAGTGTGCGTGAGCCGTTCTACCGCGAAGCCGCCCATTTCGCAATCGAGACCGATCCGCAGTCGCCGGAAGCCATCGCGGCTGCTATCCTCACCGAATGGAATGGTGGTACCACGTCCCGCCCATCTTCTGGTGCGTCTGGGTCTTCATCTTCGGCCTGATGGTCGGGTCGTTCTTGAACGTACTCATCGCCCGCCTGCCGTATGAGAAGAGTATTCTCTGGCCCTCGTCACGCTGCTTTGCGTGCTATCAACCCATCCGCCTCACCGATAACATCCCGATCATTGGCTATCTCCGCTTGCGAGGGAAGTGCCGGAAGTGTGGCGTCGGCTATTCGAGCCGTTACCTCTGGGTCGAAATTGCCACGGGGTTGATGTTCCTGGTGCTCTTCGTGATCGATGTCGTGTCGCACACCACGGGTGGCCCGGGGTTCATCCGGCCGATCCACCCTGTTGAAGGGCTCGAATTCTCCTATCTCAACGAATCCGCGATACTGCCCCCGCTGAAGTGTTGGGCCTATTTTGTCTACCACGCGGTGCTGTTCAGCCTCTTGCTGGCGGCAGCCGTGATTGACGCCGAACACCGCATCATTCCGCCGCTCATCACTTATAGCGGCGTGACGATTGGCGTGATCGCTGGTGCATTATTGCCCTGGCCGTGGCCCAACCCGGTCAGCACGGCGACGGCCCTGCCCACAGATTCCAGCTGGATTTTCCCGGAACTCTGGGGCCGCATTCCCATTGGCGCGCAGCCCTGGCCCTTCTGGGGGCCGACGTTTGCCTTCGCCCCACCCGGAAGCATCCAACTGGGGTTGCTGAATGGTATCCTGGGGGCGCTGGCGGGCTCACTGGTCGTTCGGCTCATCAAGTGGCTTTTTGAAACCGGCTTTGGCCGCGAAGCGCTGGGGCTCGGGGATGCCGACTTGCTCATGATGGCGGGGGCATTTCTGGGCTGGCAGATTGCCGTGCTCTCGTTGTTTGTCGGGGCGGTGATGGCGCTGGTGCTGAAACTGCTGGGCGCGATCTTGATGGGCCGCAAGACAGAACTGGCCGACGATACGCGCGAGCTTCCCTTCGGGCCAGGGCTGGCGCTCGGGGTCGCGGTCATCTGGCTGGTCTGGCCGTGGCTTGGTCCGCAAGTTCAATTCGTGTTCTTCGATCGCATCACGCTTGGCCTTACGGTGAGCGTGCTCTGTGTCGGTATGCTCGCCGCAGGGTTGCTGCTCCGCCGGCCACTCGACGAAGCCCCGCCCGGCGCGAAAGCTTGATCTCTTCACATCCCGGGTGTGCTGCCATGGCAGACATTGTGATCGTCGATTATGGGATGGCGAACTTACGGAGCGTGCAAAAGGCGTTCGAGCAGGTCGGCCACGCCGCGACGATCAGCAGCGATCCCGATGTAGTTCGCCATGCGGCCAAGTTGGTCGTACCCGGTGTCGGTGCGTTCTGCGATGCCATTGCCCAGCTCCGCGAAACCCACCTGGCCGATGCCATCATCGAACACACTCGATCGGGTCGGCCGTTTCTGGGAATCTGCCTGGGAATGCAACTGCTGTTCACCCGCGGCCACGAAGATGGCGTACATGAGGGCTTGGGGATCTTCGCCGGCGATGTTGTTCGGTTCCCGCAGGTGCCGGGTCTGAAGGTGCCCCACATGGGCTGGAACACTCTGGCGCTGGCACGCCCGAAGTGCCCACTGCTCGCGGGGCTTCCCACCGATCCGGCGGTCTACTTCGTTCACTCCTACTATCCCACACCGGTCGATCCGGGTGTCGTCGCGGCCACTGCGGATTACCCGAAGCCGTTCGCTTCGGTGATCTGGCAAGACAACGTGTTCGCCACGCAGTTCCACCCCGAGAAGAGCCAGCGGATCGGCATGCAAATGCTGCGGAACTTCGCTGGACTGTGAGCATATCCAACTCACGAGAACGGCTAATCGAGATCCCAGACTACCATCTGGCCGGTGTCGCCACCTGCTGCCAGCCGGAGTCCGTCGGGTGCATACGCGAGCGAGTAGATACGGCCAATGTCCCAGTTGAAGCTTGCACGCTCTCGGCCCGTCGCAGCGTCCCACAGTTTCACGGTCAAGTCCCAACTCCCGGTCGCAATCGTGCTGCCATCGGGGCTAAACGTCACCGCTTCGATGCGGCCCTTGTGCCCCTTGAGTTCCAACCGCTGCCGACGATTCGCAATGTCGAACACCCGCGCGACGTAATCCATCGCAACCACAACTTGTGTGCCTTCCGGATTCAGCGAGAGTGCGGGGCTGTTCTTGGGCTGCGGAAACACCACCGGGTCTTGTTTGGTCACTTCCCACACGCAAACTTTCTTGTGCCCCGTGGTCCAGGCGACCATCTTGCGATCCGGGCAAGTCGCGATGGCGCGCACACCGTTGGGCTCGTCGAAATGGGGTTCGCGCCGTTGCCGGGTGGGCAGATCCCAGAGTTCAAAGGAGCCCGATGACGGCTTCACGCGGTCTCCGGTACCGATGGCGAGCGTGCGTTCATCGAGAAGCCCGAGTGCTGTCACCGGGATGGCTTTCTTTGGCCCAAGCACATCCCAGTTGCCAGGCCCATCGTTGCGTGATTCCAGCCAACCGAACGGGCCTGCCAGGATCAACCCCGCACCATCGGCGGTGTACGCCACGGCATGAATGGCCGGATTGGTCGGCCCGGATTCGGTAATGGCGTGGGTGTGCCCGCTCAGATTGCGCACGAGAAGCGCACCATCTTTCGCTCCGCTGGCCAGCGCCGAGCCATCCGGCGCGAATGCCAGCGTGTACACCACGGCGGGTTTGTGATCCTCATAAAGCAGCATTAGCGGGCCTCATGCACCTGGCAGCCAGACTCTGCCGGCTGACGTTGTTTCTGCTAAGTTGAATTTTAGGTTTCCTTCACGGGGTTTCGATCATGGAAATCGAATGGGTCGATAGCGATCCCAAGACCGGCGAGAAGCGCTACGTCTGCGCCGAGAGGTTTGCACGGGTCTGGCGCTTCAAATTTCGCTACCGTCGCCGCACTAACTGGGAGCGAACCGACGCCGTCTCGCGCGACATGTGGGAAACCCTCCTGGACGCACTGGAACGCCGCTATTATCGTCGCGAAGGCGTTGAAGAAGAAGACCTCGTGGCGGTGAAGAAGATCTTGAAAGCGTTCAAGCCACCACCGGAACACGATGGCGAGAACCACGTGCAATCGTAGCAATTGCTGCCGCACTCCGGGAACCTGACTTCTTCACCGAACCATGCCCTATTCCCCGATTCTGGCCACGCTCGGTTACGTCTTCTCACCCGATCGACAACGGGTGCTGCTCATCCATCGGAACGCGCGCCCCGGCGACCACCACTGGGGCAAGTACAACGGGCTTGGCGGGAAACTCGAAGCGGGCGAGGACATCGTAGCGGGGCTTCGCCGCGAGATCCGGGAAGAAGCCGGGATCGACTGCGAGGTGGTCCAACTCGCGGGGACGATCTCGTGGCCCGGCTTCGGCAAGAACGGCGAAGACTGGTTCGGCTTCATCTTTCGAATCACCCAGTTCACGGGCACACCGCTGGCGGCCAATCCCGAAGGAACGCTGGAATGGGTCGACGTGGCTCGTGTGTCCACGCTACCGCTCTGGGAAGGTGATTCGTACTTTCTACCGCTCGTGTTCGACCACAATTCACCTCAATTCCACGGAGTCATGCCGTATCGCGCGGGCCACCCGCTCGGATGGAACTTCTCGACAATCCCGACCGCTCGGTAAGTGTGTCCGGGTTGTAACGGTTATTCGGGTCGGCACTAAACCAGACGCGAACCCACTTTCTGGCTCAACCGTGTGCTAGGGTTTGCTGGCGAATTTCTGAACTCGATTCGAGATCGAAATCCGCCGTTGCGTGCCGGGGAGGCGGTGTTGACGTTCTTTCCCAAAATCCGCTCCACAACACCCGGGGCGCTGTCGCTCAATGTGGGGTCCGAGCCATCTCCCGGCTACCGACTCCGGCGTGTTCGCGGTCGCGGTGGCTTTTCGGAAGTCTGG
Source organism: Gemmata sp. (assembly GCA_041749835.1). GTDB lineage: Bacteria > Planctomycetota > Planctomycetia > Gemmatales > Gemmataceae > Gemmata. The sequence continues at coordinate 4,193 of JBGTAO010000445.1, forward strand.
GAGGCCGAGGCTCCGGATGGTCCGCCTGTTGCGCTGAAATTCATGCCCAGCTCGAATGCGAGTACCACCGCGCGTGAGCTTCGCTCGATTCAATCCTTTCAATCGCTACTTCACCCTCATTTAGTCAAAACCAACGTGGTCTGGTCGTTGCCCGGCTACATCGTGATCAACATGGAACTGGCCGAGGCCACACTCCTCGATCTGATGCTGGTTTACCACAACGATCTCGGTCAGCACATCGATCCGGCGATGCTCTGCCGATACCTCTGGCAGATTGGGGAAGCACTCGATTTCTTGAATTCTCGCAAGCACCTGCGCGAAGGCCGCAAGGTCGGGTTCCAGCATGGCGATGTGAAGCCGAACAACATCCTACTGGTGGGAGACGTTGCCAAACTCACCGATCATGGCTTGGCCACCCCGACCCACGGACCGACCACGCCCTGCCCGCGGCATGGCACGCGAGAATATGCCGCCCCCGAGGTCTTTCTGGGCTGCCTCACCGATACCTCGGATCAATACAGCCTGGCCGTGACCTATCACGTGTTGCGCACCGGCACGTTCCCATTCCCGCCCCTTCCTGCCGATGTCACCCGAATCTATTCGCAGCCCCACCCGGATCTGTGTCTGGTCACCGAAGCCGAACGGCCGCCGCTCTTGCGAGCGCTGGCGCAGGCTCCCCAGGATCGTTATCCCACTTGTCGCGATCTCATGACCGATCTACTCAAGGCGCACGGCTTACGCGCCCTGTTGGGTGAAGATGGTGTCCCCACGCGGATCGTGAAAGAGTTATCGGATCCGTCGCAGTCGCAGATGATTCGCAGCCTGTCGCAATACAAACGCGATTAGCGCTCATCCAAAACCGAAATCGCTCCATTCCTGAACCTGCCGTGTCTTCGCGAAAGCCCGGGCCGCTCCGGTGATCGCGCACTACGCTCAGGTATGCTTCAACCCTTTTTCATCACGGCGATGCGCTCGACCGGGCGGCACATCGCGTTCCGGCATACCGTGGCCCTGCATGTGCTGCTGCTCACCTGCCTGGGCTGGGTAGCTGCCAAGTCCGACACTGCCACTACGTTGGCAGCCGTGGGGCAGATGGTGCTCATCCTGGGAATCGTGGAAGGTGCGACGCTCATCGGCTGGCGACTCACCCAATTGCCCCGCAGCCAGGCACTCGAGTTCCTCCTGGTGTCACCGGTGCAACCGCGCCGACTCTTCTTCGCCGAGGCGCTCGTCGGTGTGATGCGCCTGGCACTCGTTTCCCTGGCGGGGCTTCCGGTACTACTGGTGATGGTGATCGGCGGAGTGATCCTGCCCGATGATCTCTGGACGCTGGTGCTCATGCCTTTCGTGTGGGGGGTTGTTACCGGGCTTGGGCTGACCGTGTGGGCTTATGAATCGGCGGATGTTCGCCGGGTGGGGGAAATCGTTGGGCTGGTCGGCGTGTTGATCTATCTGGTGGTTGGCATTCTGGCCGGCGAGAATCTGCGACTGTGGATCAACCGCATGGCTCCCGCGTTTGCCGGGCCGATTGTGCAAGCCGTCATGGTGTTCCATCATGGCAACCCGTTTGGCATCGTCCGGAATTGGTTCATCCCGGGTGCTGGCCCTGGGGCCGTGTGGCCGAGCTTCGTGATGGTGAACCTGCTGGGGTTGGGGCTCATCGGGCTGTTCGGACTGCGCGCCGCGTTTCGCCTGAAAAGCCACTTCCACGAGCGCCACTACACGCCGCTACGAGCCGATCGCGTTAATCAATCGCCATTGATTGGTGAACGCCCGCTGGCGTGGTGGGCGGTCCGCCGCGTGATGGTGTATTCGGGACGGTTGAACCTCTGGCTCGCGGGTGGCTTTTGCCTGCTCTATGCCGCGTATCTGGTAGCAGGCGACCGCTGGCCGCCGTGGTTGGGCCGGGTGGTCTTCCAGATCTTCGAGGGCTGGGGCGGTGCTCCGATGGTCGCAACGGCGATGTGCGTGCTGGCGGCGGTGCCCGCGGCCTTCCAGTACGGTTTGTGGGATGCAACGATCTCGGAGCGATGTCAGCGCGTCGAACTCCTGCTCCTGACGGAGTTGCGAAGTCTCGATTACTGGCACGCCTCGTTAGCAGCAGCGTGGCGGCGGGGCCGTGGCTACCTCGTGATTGCCCTGATTATGTGGCTGGCGCTAGCGCTCTCGGGCCGAGTCGCGTGGTATGCGGTGCTCGCGGCGGCGGAAGGCGGATTGGTGCTGTGGGCTTTTTCGTTTGCCGTGGGTTTTCGCGCGTTTAGCACCGGGAATCAGGCGAGTGGCGTGGCCTCGATGTTGACGCTGGGAATGCCATTTCTCCTGGTGGTGCTGTTACGCGGTGGACACACCACGGCGGCGGCCTTTGTGCCCACGGCGGTCTGTTACCTACCGTTGGCAATTGGCATCACCTGGAGTTGGGCTGCGGGGTTGGTGCTGGTGGTGGCCCTCACCGCGTGGTTCACGTATCGGGGGCTCACCCGGTGCGAACCGGAACTGCGAGCCTGGTACGATCGCAACCAGGGGCGCAAGACCGAGTAAGCCGCGGCTTGCCGACGGGATTAGTGCTCATCCGACGTGGCACCGAGAATCGTGATACTACCGCGGCCGCCGTCCACGCGCACCATTTGCCCGGTCTTCAACTGTTTCGTAATCCCGGGTAATCCGGCCACGGCAGGTAAGCCGAACTCGCGGGCCACGATGGCACCATGCGAGAGCACGCCCCCGGTCTCCATCACGAGCCCCTTCGCCTGCACGAATAACGGAACCCAGGCCGGATCGGTTGTCGGGCAGACGAGAATGTAGCCACCTTCACCGGGTGGTGCGGCTGTTGGTTCTGTGAGCACCAGCGCCGGCCCCTCGCAGACCCCCGCCGAGAGCGGCACACCGGAAAGCGTATCGCCACCCACAGGCTCGGGCAAGGGTTGCCCAATCGCGGCCAGGTTGTCCGAAAAGAGAACCGCGGGCACTTCCAGGCTCAGTTGCGTTTGCCGCAGTTTGCGGTTCGCCGCGATCCGTGCCGAGAGATCTTGCCCCGCGATCACAGCTGGGAGATCTGCGGGCGTCAGGAAGAAGATGCCGCCGTTGAGCCCGAAGCGGCGATCGAGTTCGACCAGTGCTCGCCGAATGACGGCGTACCCCAAGAGCAAGTGGTGTTTCCCCGATTCGCGCAACCCTACGTAGGTTCGCAATCGTTCGACCTGAGTGAGGAACTGATCACGAGCCGACCCGGAGAGCTTCGCTTCGTCGGCGATCGCTTCCCCGGTCGTCGCGGTCGAGGTAGCGGTTGTTGGCGTCTTCGCACCGGCCACGAGCTTGTCCAGTTCCGTGGGGTTCTCGCTCCAGCGCGGTTGCGCTAGCTCCATCTCGTTGGTTCCGCGATGGCCAAATTGCTCCAGGAACTGCTCCCGACTCAACAACCCATTGCCAAGATCCCGAATCCCTTGTGGTAGGTTGGCTTCGGGTGGTGGCTTGGCTCCGAGGCTCAGTTCACCCACGGCTATTCGTGCTCGTTCCGCACCGAGTTGCGGCGTCAACTGTTGCACCAGA
>JBGTAO010000446.1:0-3379 GCA_041749835.1 Gemmata sp.
CAATCTATGTGGCAAACGGCAAGGGGAACCTGAACAAGCCCAACCCGAGCGGGCCGAACCCGAATCTGCCCTTCGAGCGGGGCATCGTGGAGTACATCGGCATCCTGTTCAAGGGCACCGTCGCCGCGATTCCACTCCCTACACCCGAAGCGATGGCGAAATTCAGCAAGACCGCGTACGAGTGTTCCCCGCTCCAGAAAGATGCCGCGGTCAACAACAGTGGCGTGGAGAAGGATAACCCGATCCCGAGAACTGTTGGTGAAAAGTCGCCGATCAAGTACGTGATCTATGTGGTGAAGGAGAATCGTACCTACGACCAGGTATTCGGCGACATGGCCGGCCGGCAGAAGAACTCGAAAGGCAATGGCGAGCCCAGTCTCTGCCTCTTCCCGGAAGACATCACGCCGAACCACCACAAACTCGCCGACGAGTTCGTTCTGCTGGACAACACTTACGTGGATGGTGAGGTAAGCGCCGACGGCCACGAATGGAGTATGGGAGCTTACGCCACGGACTTCGTGGAGAAGATGTGGCCGCTAAGCTACCGGGGCAGCCCCAAGAAGACATTCGGCTACCCTTCGGAAGGGGCGATCGATGCTGCGGCCCGGCCGGCCGGCGGTTACCTCTGGGATCGAGCCAAGGAAGCAGGAGTCACCTATCGAAGTTATGGGGAGTGGGTATCCAACGGGAAAATGAACGCCGATGGCACCTTCGAGGATGGCAAAGCCAACGTAAAAGCTCTTGAAGGGCACATCGACCCGCAGTTTCGCAGCTACGATCTCGACTACCCCGACGTCAAGCGCACCGAGCGGTTCCTCAGTGAATTGAAGCGCTTCGAAGCGACGGGCACCATGCCGCAACTCCAGATCGTCCGCTTGCCCAACGATCACACCTCCGGGACCCGCGTGGGCAAGCCAACCCCGACCGCCCAGGTGGCCGATAACGACCTCGCACTCGGGTTGCTGGTCGAGGGTGTTTCGAAGTCCAAATTCTGGAAGGAGACAGCCATCTTCGTGATCGAGGACGACGCCCAGAACGGCCCCGACCACGTCGACGCGCACCGGGTTGTGGCGCTGGTAATCTCGCCTTACACCAAGCGGAATCACGTCGATAGCACGCTCTACAGCACTAGCAGCATGCTACGGACCATGGAACTCATTCTGGGCTTGAAACCGATGAGCCAGTTCGATGCTGCCGCCCGGCCGATGTACGCCAGCTTCACCGCCAAACCCGACTTCACGCAATACCAGCACGAAGTCCCCAAGACTGACCTGAATGCCCGTAATCTCGCGACCGCCTGGGGGGCACAACGTTCAGCCGAATTCGATTTGGCCAAGGAAGACGCCGCCGACGATCTGTTATTCAACGAAGTGATCTGGAAGTCGGTGAGGGGGCCCAACAGTAAGATGCCGGCTCCGGTCCGGGCCGCGTTCTTCGTGCCTGTCAAATAAGCACGAAGGTCCGGTTACGCCGCGTCGGTGATCGGCCCACAGCATGACACCAGTCTGCTGGCTTGCTCGTGCTGTGGGCTCGTACGCAACTGTTCAAACTGTATGGCAGTAGCGTCATCACATCTTGGCTTACACTGGCGGGGCGAGTTCGGGTACTTGGTGTGCCGGTCGCGATAGGCTTCGTCGCGGCCGGGTTCCATGATCCAGTCCACGATGTCGAGGCCAAACCTGAGGTCACGGCCTCCGGTTTTCGTGTCGCGCAGGCTCCCACCCTCGACCCCGCTTACATAGCCTTTCTTGCGGATTGCCACTTCAAGAATCGATCCGACGATCCAGATGCGGTCGACATCCCCGGTCACCTGGAACGCCGCTCCAACCCGGGCTACCATGCCCATGGGAAACTCCTCTTCACAGTCGTTAAGGGTTGATAACCGAAGCTTGTGGGAAGACTTCCCATTATCGTGAACCCAAAACACTCCTTAACTTGATGCCTATGGGTATCATCGGGGGAAGAACCCCGTGACCCGCCTACTCGACGCGCCCGCGTCGATGGTGACCAAAGCGCCCGTCAGGTCCAGCACGCCCAGCAACTTCGGGAGCGTGGTGATCTCGTTCGACTTCTCGGCCACTGCATCCTGGCCGAGGATCATCCGGTTCTCTACCGCCCATGCGTTGACCAGGTGCAGGCACCCGCTGAACGTCGAACCGTGGGTTCCGCGGACCGCCATCCTGTCGATCGCCACGTGCACGAGTCCCGTCGAGTCGCACAACTCGGCCATCCTCCGGCCGAACCGGTCGGCGAAGGCGTCCGGGTCGAGCTTGGCGAAGATCCGCTCGAACGTGTCGAAGCTCGGGACTCAGTGGGGCAGTGCCTGGTACCAGCGGAAAAAGTCTGCCTTGCTCTCGCCGTATTCGGCGATCTGCTCCCACCCTTCGGCGCTGGCGGTCACCGCGCACGTCGCGATCACCAGGATGTCGGTGAGTGGGTGGAGCGTGTTGGCCGTCTCGATCCGGGCCTCGGGCAGGTCGGCGAACACGGTGGTCAACGCGAGGGGCATCAGGTATCTTCGTGATACCCTCGGTTTAGCCCCAACCCTAACTCCGTCAGCTGTTCATAGTGCGCCCGCCCTGCCCTGCAGTACGAAGCGCGGACCGCGGACGGGAAGCTGTTCGATTCTTATGGGTTGAACAAGAGCAAGCAGACGGTCAACGCGGTGGAGGATCTTTCACCACAGCCAACGGTGTCGGGATTGGATCCTGCTCTTTGGCTGGTCATCGGAATCGTGGGGGGCGTAACGCTAACCCTGTTTGGTCGGCTGATGCTCCGCAAGGTTGCAATGTTATGGCGCGGGATTCACTTCCCGTGTATCAATCGCTCGTGTTCACCCGACACGACCTGGTTACAGTCGACCGAACTACTCGATCGTTGAACCGGGCTGAACTTGCCGAATGACTTGATCGAAAACCGCAGTCGGGGTGGGATGCGATGACAGAAACACCAGAGTGTCACCCCCAAGCTGTCCGGACAGGAGGTCTGTCACTCTCGGTCTGGGCGATCGTTGCGGCATTCGGCACCTACTTCAGCATGTACGCATTTCGGAAACCGTTCACAGCGGCTACCTTCTCCGATGTTGTTGTTTGGGGCATCGGATTCAAGACATTGCTCGTCGTGGCTCAGGTTCTGGGCTACACACTCTCCAAGTTTCTGGGAATCAAATTTGTTTCGGAGATTGCGCCCCACCGTCGAGCCGCGCTGATCCTGGCCTTGATCGCAGTCGCCGAACTCGCGCTGTTACTCTTTGCGTTGACCCCGAAACCCTACAACCTGTTCTGGTTGTTCTGTAATGGCGTGCCACTGGGAATGGTATTTGGTTTGGTTTTGGGTGTTCTTGAAGGTCGTCGACACACCGAGGCGCTCGCTGCGGGCT
>JBGTAO010000447.1:0-3014 GCA_041749835.1 Gemmata sp.
GCGCCGGGCATATAAAGGGTATCACAAGGACGGTAGAAATGGACCATCCCGGGTTGGCCGGCCAAACGCTCCTGCATTACCGCGTCACCGAGAAGATCGGCGAAGGCGGCATGGGCGACGTGTGGACCGCGCAGCAGACCGAACCGGTCAAGCGGGTTGTGGCGTTGAAACTGATCAAGGCCGGAATGGACTCGCGGGCGGTGGCACAGGGGCGCGTGCCGCGAGCGATTTCACTGCACTTCACCGGTAATGCCACCTTCGACATCGGGGCCGATACGGATTCACCAGTATCACTTGATTACTACGATCAAGCACCGTTCAAGTTCAACGGCACGATCGGAAAGACAAGCATCGTTCACACAAAGAAGTAGCCTTGAGAAACCTTTCTATTCTTGTCCTCACTGGTGAAGATCTGAATACTCAACTGAGTTGAGGTACCGGTGGGTACAAGCACACCTTTTTCCCAAACCAATCTCACCGAACAGCCAAACGACAACCAACAACAGATTGCTTGTTAGCTCGGTGGGCTAACAAGCGATCGAGCACCCTTCCTCGCTGCGAGTGGATGTTCAGCCAGAGGTTTGTGCTCATCAAGTCCGATCACGGACAACCGCTTACCTTCACGAGTAAAGTCATCGGAAAGTTGATGGAGTTTTTCCATGACGGTGTGATCGACCAACCGCGTTCGGGAGAGATCGATTACCACCTCTTCACGTCCTTCCGCTTCCTTCAAGATTGTGCTTCGCAGACCCAGCCAGTTTGAAAAAACGGCTGCCTGGCGAACAACTAGAATGACCAGCGAATCCCCCTCCGAAACGGCTTCCACATCAGCGCGGATCAGGCTAAAGATGGGGCAACCATTCCAAAGGTGAAAGATAATCTTGATTGCGATCCCGATCCCAATTCCGATCAGAAGATCGGTCGACAGGATTGCCAGGATGGTGCCCACGAAAATGATGAACTGCTCGCTTCCCACTCGGTAAGTGCGAACGAACTCCCGTGGGGATGCCAGCCGGAACCCGGTGTACACGAGCATCGCCCCGAGTGCGGCCAGTGGGATCTTGTGGATCAGAGCGGGAAACAACAGCACAAAGGCAAGCAAGAACAAGCCGTGGTAAAGGTTTGCACCGCGGGTTCGAGCCCCGTTATCAATATTTGCCTTACTTCGGACGATTTCCGAGATCATCGGTAACGCCCCAACAGACGAAGCAATGGTGTTGGCGATTCCAACCGCGAGTAGGTCGCGATCGAAGTTCGTCTTGCGTCTCCAGGGGTCGAGCAATTCGATTGCCTTGGCGCTTAAGAGTGATTCTAAACTTCCAATCAAGCTGAATAACATGATGTACTGCAAGCCCGTGGCCGTTGCAACACCTCGGAAATCCGGGAGTGCGAAGGCATCGCCGGGGTTCTGAATCACGTTGGGAATGGTCACCAGGAACTTCGGGCCGATCATGTATTCTTCATCATGAAGATCACCATTGAAGAAATGGCCCGGGAATAGAAATGTATGCTCGTGATCCAAATCAAAAACCATTACTGAACCTAGACCAATTGCAACAAGGAGCACGATTAACTGTGCTGGGACTTTTTTGAGCCACTTGATTCGTTCCGCGACCAACGGCAAGCCAAAAAGAATCAGCAGGCTTACCAATCCAATCACGGCAATCTCGGGATTCATCCGCCCAATCGCTGCCGGGAGGCCGGCAATCAGTACCAGTGGCCCTGCCCCCTTCTCCGGTGTGGCACCGATCAGTTCGTAAGCTTGCTTAGCGATGATGATCAGGCCAATCGAAGCCAACATCCCGTGGACTGGGGTGAGTGGAAAGAAATCCGCCAAACGCCCAGCGCGCAATAGCCCGAACAGGATTTGGATCACACCAGCAGTCACCCCGATCCCCAGGGCCAACCGATACCCGATCATCGCTTTCTCGCCGTCCGACAGTCCGGCTCCAAATTCATTCCCCAGTTCGGTAACAGCACCGTAAACGATCACAATCAATCCGGCCGCCGGGCCCTTGATGGTCAGTTGCGAGTTACTGATGAGTGAACAGAGAATGCCACCGATAACCGCAGTCCAGATGCCTGCGATGGGTGGAAAGCCACTGGCGCGGGCAATCGCCAGACAGAGCGGCATTGCAATCAAAAAGACCAGGAAACCGGCGAACGCATCAAAGCGGAAATTCGCAAGCAACCCTGGGGTCAGCGGCGAGGGAGTTGACGAATCCGATGGAGTGGTGTGGGCCAAGGCTTGTCCTCGAGCGGGTGTTGCGCATTCCTATTGCAACCCGCGTGCCACTGACGAATTGGCGTAAAATGGCCCCACAAATAGGTGAGTGGTTGAAGAACAGGTGGTTCGTTATCCGTCACCCTGCTCGTCGTCCGACCAGACCGACCGGGCGATACTAATTCCCAGAGCGCGAATCTTATTTCGCAGACTGCCACGAGTGATGCCAAGTATCCGTGCGGCCTGCAGTTGATTCCCATCAGTGTGCTTGAGTACACGCACGAGTACCTCTTTCTCCATGCGTTCAACGGCGACTGCGTAAAGGTTCTCACTACCAGTTGCAATCTGTGTCGCAACGAACGCATCCCAGTCGAATGTGCTGCTGGCAACGACAGTGTCGGCCACGGCAGTTCCGAAGTTGGACTCGGTTGGATTCCGCAGAGGCTCGGGAAGGAAATCGTGCAACAACGCCGAACCACTCATCTGCAGCAACGATTGCTTGACAACACTCTGCAACTCACGAACATTCCCTGGCCACGAATAAGCACGCAATGCAGCAGCGGCCGCGGGAGCAACCTCGGAACAGGGCTTCCCGAGTTCCCGCCCGAAGCGAGCCAAGTAATGATCGATCAGTAATCCGATATCGTCACCACGCTCATGCAGAGGCGGCAAGTGAATGGTGAACACATTGAGGCGGAAATAAAGATCGCGCCGGAATCGTCCCTCATCCAACATCTTCTCAAGGTTCGCATTGGTCGCAGCGATCAAGCGGACATCCGTTTGCACAGTC
>JBGTAO010000448.1:0-6210 GCA_041749835.1 Gemmata sp.
ATTACGAATTTGGCAAGATCAGGCGAATTAGCTGCGAACCATGCGTGTGATAATCCGGCGTGAGATCACAGCCCCCACGGCAACCATTCCCAGGATGATGCCGGCCGGCGCAGGCACGGGTGTCGTCCCACCGCCACCACCCGGGTTCTTTCCACCGCCGCCACCACCACCACCGCCACCACCATTTCCGCCGCCGCCGTTCCCATTGCCACCGCCACCGTTTCCATTGCCGCCACCAGTGCCACCCCCGCTCCCACCGCCATTACCACCACCAGTGAAGAGACCACCACCTCCGCCGCCACCCGTTCCACCACCGGTGCCGCCTCCAGGACCGCCACCGCCATTTCCGCCGCCAAAACCTCCACCACCGCCAGCACCGCCGCCTAATGCGCTGTCAAATGGGCTGCTACCGGGGGCTCCACCATTGGTGTAACGGAGAGCCAACTGGGATTGAGCCGCGAAACCCTCGGAATCGGCCAGCCCTTGCAGACGGACCAACTCACGGCCCTTGGTGGCAGGGTTTTCGAAAAAAATGGCATCATTTCCTGTCAATTCATCAAGATAGGCCTGAGCTTTGATGACCGAGTTCGGAACCACATCGGGTTGATAATTCGCCTGGAAGTCGCCCGCAAACAGATCAAACTTGACCTGGCCTTCTGCAGGTTGGGGTTCCTGAATCAATTCCCAGAGTGCGATCTGGAACGCATAGGTGTCTTCTGGTGGCATCGCCTCGGAATAGTGATTTCCGAACAGTTCGCGGATTAGGGCCGCCCTTCGCTCAGCCTCAACCGCGCCCTCGGCCGTTGCGGGCAGTGCGTATGCTTGTGGGTTCGCCAACCCTTCCGGCTGGTAGCGATAGGTTTTCCCAGCTTGGATCGGTACTAGAATCTCGGCGCAGAAGCCTGTGAAATTCCGATCGAGTCCACCTGTTGCAAACTCTGACGCAGGTACTTCCCATTGGAAAGCTCCAACGTTGCAGGTTTTCTCAACACCTTTCCATTTGTACTTGAACGAATCTTTGGGATCGAGGCGGTTGTAAAATACCTCGAGTGCGGGTGTCTGCGCGGAGGCAGAAGTTTCGAGGATGGGCAGAATGAGCAGGGCTGCCATGCACCGCAAGATTGGTGACATTACTTCGCGGTAGTTCGGCATGCGGAGGGCTCCAGCTGAGGGTAGGCCGGGACCGGAACAGACTTTCCTCACGACACCTACTCCTTCACGAAGGGAAACTATCGGTAATTCAGGAAAAAAGGAAGACAGAACCGAATTGAAACGACGAAATTCACCACTTTGTTAGCCTCACACCCGAAACGATGTTCAGTTTCCGCAGTCAACTCAAAGGGGTTAGCGGTTCGCAACACGAGACATTCGGAAGTGGCGGTATCGGAAGAACTCATGGGCAGGTGGGGCAAGATACTATAATGTTGCCACCACACGAGGAGCTCCAACACCCGAATCATGTCTGCACCACCTGCCAACTCTGAGCCGAACTTACGCCATTCGCTTCCCCTGTGGAGCGAACAGACATTGACGGCCCATGCTCCGACGAACGAAGCCGAGATGCGCGCCCGGGGATGGGATGCCGTCGATGTCGTTTTTGTCACGGGTGACGGTTATGTCGATCATCCGAGTTTTGCGATGGCGATCCTGCACCGCGTTTTGGAACAGGCTGGGTTCCGGGTGGCGATTCTCAGTCAGCCCCAATGGCACAATTGTGAACCCTGGCGGCAGTTTGGTCGGCCCCGGCTATTCTACGCGATCAGTGCCGGGAATATGGATTCGCTGATCAATCATTACACTGCGAACAAGAAAGTCCGCAACGACGACGCTTACACACCCGGCGGTCGCATTGGCCAACGACCCGATCGCGCTACATTGGTTTACTGCCAGCGAGCCCGCGAGGCTTACCCTGGAGTCCCGGTGATCGCGGGTGGTGTCGAGGCATCCCTCCGTCGGCTGGCGCATTACGACTACTGGTCCGACACGGTCAAGCGTTCGATTTTGCTCGACAGTAAAGCGGATCTCCTCGTCTATGGCATGGGCGAAACCAACATTGTGGAGATTGCTCGTCGTTTGGCAAAGGGTCAATCCACACGGCAACTGCGCGATCTCCGGGGTATCACCTATACCCTGGGAGCTCGTGAGGCTGACGAACTCCGCAAGTCGGAACTGAAACTTGATGGATTTGAGCGTGTCGAAGAGATCCCAACCTACGAACGGGTCCGGGACGACACGCTGGCCTTTGTCGAGGCCACACGCATCATTCACACGAACACGAACCCGTTCAACGCCGCTACGTTGGTGCAGTTCCACGATCGCCAGGCTGTCGTGCAGACACCCCCTGCTCTGCCGCTTTCCTCCGAGCAGATGGACGCGATCTACGATCTGCCGTACACTCGGCGGCCGCACCCGAGCTATACCGAGCCCATACCCGCTTACGAGATGATCAAGGACTCGGTCACGATCATGCGGGGTTGTTTTGGTGGCTGCACATTCTGTTCGATCACAGCACACCAGGGCCGGATCATCCAAAACCGCTCGCAGGAATCGATTGTCCGGGAAGTGGAATCGCTGGCTGCTTCATCGGAGTTCAAAGGTGTGGTGTCCGATATCGGCGGTGCCACCGCAAACATGTACACGATGCGGTGCACGCGGCCCGAAGTCGAAGCCAAATGCAAACGGCTCTCCTGCGTGCATCCCACGATCTGCAAATTGCTCGGCACCGATCACGGGCCGATCATTGAACTCATGAAGACGGTCCGCGAGGTGGACGGCATCAAGAAAGTGTTCGTCGCCAGCGGCATCCGCATGGATCTCGCGCAACTGTCGCCGGAGTATGTCGAGGAACTCGCAACCCACCATACCGGCGGGCGGCTCAAGGTGGCTCCGGAGCACACCAGCCCGCTGGTGCTCGAAACCATGAAGAAACCGAGCATCGACAACTTCGGCGTGTTCGCCGCTCAGTTCAAGGCCGCCTCCGCGAAAGCCGGCAAGCCAAAGCAGCAACTCGTGCCATATTTCATCGCCAGCCACCCCGCGAGCGATGTGCATGCAATGATCGATCTGGCCTTATACTTGAAGCAAAATGGTTACCGACCCGATCAGGTTCAGGACTTCATTCCCGCACCATTCGACATCGCCACATGTCTTTGGTACACGGGCCTGGACCCCTTCACCAAGAAACCCGTCAAGGTCGCTCGGGGTATGCGGGACCGCAAGATGCAGCGCGCCTTGATGCAGTTCTTCAAGCCGGAGAACTACTTCACGGTCCGCGAGGCGTTGATCGAAGCGGGTCGCGCCGACCTCATCGGAGGGTGTGAAGCGCTGATCCCGGCCAACCCGCCGAAGGAAGCGATCGAAGCCAAACGCCGGCAGGCCAACGATGCGCTGCGGGGCGACCACTACCACACGGTGGCGAACCCGGCGAAGGGTGAAAAACCGGGGGAGCGTGGGGCCGAGCCGCCGAAGACGACCGGCTACCGGCCGGGGCGGAAGTCACAGCAGCGGCGTCAGGGGAAGAAGCGGAAGGGGAACGGTGAATCAGCTCCTGGTGCGTAGCCAGTTCTCCGTCGCGGTCGCGGACACCTCCGGCCCGTCGATTGGGTTCAAGGAAAGGTACAGGTGGGCTGGGTTGCAACAGAGTCGATTTCCGCACCGCTGTTTGACGAACAACCCCGCTGGGATCATGCCGTTGGCGAGTTGCCATGCGACACGGTGTGCGAGTAGGGGATTGTTGCCCTTCCCCATCGAGATGCAGCCGTACCCCGCGGCGGTGGGCTTCAGTTTCCACAGCCAGCACTCGTCTGGCCCCGCCTTTTCGACACGGGACTCGAACCTTGCCTGAAGCGTGGCCTTCGACTTCGCACCACCCGCAAGGACGAGATGGCGTGGGTTCAGGCAGCACTTCTGGTCGCAGATGGTCATGACTTCACGGTCCGGCTCCATGCCGTGTGTCAATCGGTACGCCACAGCGCGAGCAGACACTTGCGTAGAACCCTTTCCACCTTTGCCGAGGGTCGGGTGTCCCTTGTTAGTTTTCGGGCCGGACCAGGACCAACAGTCATCTTCGCCGGCCTTCACGAGATAGGCGGTGAAGCGGAGTTCGATGGGCTGTCGTTTCGGTCCTCGCATTCTCTTCGCCTTCGTTGTTGCCTCGCAGTGTCCGGGGCGTCAGCCCGACGCCGCACAGACCGCGGCGGGTGGGTCCAACAGATACCGCTCGGCCTATAGGCCGGCTGGTTTCAAACGCTCTACGACAGCCTGCCGCATTAAGGTGTACTCGGGCCGAGCCGTGTATTCGGCGACACGGGCGGCGTCATTCTGCGCGAACCGCTCGACCACCATGAGTTTGTCCACGTCCCGAGGATCGACAACCAGCCACCACCTCGGCAGCGGCAGCTTCTCCTCGAATGCGTCGGCGTCACCGGGGTAGACGTGCGGATCGACGGGGCGGGACTCGGGCGACTCGAACGGGGCTATGACGTAGACGGCGAACAGCGGGTCGCCGGTCTTGTGGCCACTCCAACCGGTCCACCCATGCGGCGAGCGGGTGAAGAACATCGTCTCGGCCTGTTCGACCAGTTCCGGCACACGGTCCTTACTGCTGTGAAACCACAGCCCACGCACAGGCTCCGGAAGTCCCACACGGTCCTGAAGATAGTTGGCTTCGGCCTCACTCCCTATGAGCGCCTTCTTACTCATTGATGCTTCTCCTAACTAAAAACCGAATCTGCGGTTGCAGTGTTCTATCTACCGCGTGTGGCTCTGGGCCGCGAACGAGCACTTGACAGCGACACTTTTCATCGTCGTGGTGATTCGGCTCGGGGTCGGTTCTGGTTGATCTTCACCGAATGCGTCTTACCCGCCGACAGCCTGGTTAATGCGGTTCTCCAGGTCGGCCAGCGTCGCAATTATGTCATCGAAACTGGACGCCTCGGAGAGGTACATGTCCCGCATCGCTTGATAGTCCCGGCGTATAGCGGGCAAGCGTTCGGGCGGTGGGACGAGGCGGAACGTGCCCGGCTTCGCCTGGTCGTAGTTCGCCCATGAGCTGCCGAAGAACTGGCTCTTCCATTGCACGACCCGGCCGCGAAGTTCATGCAGACCGATGGCCTTGCCCGCGGTCGGGTGCTTCGCCAGTGCCGCGGTGTCCGCGTAGTGCCGGGAGAACCGGTCGGGCGTCGGCTTCCCGGCCGGCCGGTGGTACTCCGCGTGGAGGATGGTCGCCTTCTCCCAGAAGGTCCGCTCGACTTCGAGCGCCACGACCTCGCACCGCCAGTCGGGGAACGCGGCGGGCAGGGTTTCGGCCAGCCACGGCCGAACCGGGTGGCGGCCAGTCGGCTGCTGGTCGGTGAGGGAGCCGAACTCCAACTTCACTGCGCGGGCGAGGTACTCGAATCCGGCCGGCTGAGCGGACGGGTACTGGAACAGGAGAACCGGCGAGTTTGTGTGGGAGTCCGTCTGGAACTCGAACCACGCCCGCTCGGGCGTCCCCAAAACGCCGGCCACCGTCGCTTCCATTGCCGGCCCGATTTGGTCCCGCACGGCGGCCCCGCAGGCGGCCTCGGCCCTGGTCATCCACTTGTTCGCCTGATTGCGGCTGGTGCCGGCTTCCGGCAACTTCAGGAACGCCGGCGACAGCGACAGGTCGATGTCTTCCGAGAAGCGGTCGATCACGCCGAACACCTTCGACAGCGACGTGCCGCCTTTGAACACCAGACTGTCGGCGAACTCGGACTCGAAGAGGATGCCGAGCAGCCAGCAGACCCAGAAGTCCTTCTCCAGGACGACCGGGGACACGTTCCGTCGAACCGCCGCCTGCTCGATGTAAAGGTGACGTTCGTCGCCGGGCAAGGCTAGGAAGCCGAGCTTCATGCCTCGTCCTCCCCGAGTTCCCGGAAGATCGGGTGCATCCAGGCTGGAGCCAGTCTCAAATCCTTGAGGAGTTCCCGCCGCTTGTCCGCCGGGAGTATCCGCTTCAGGTGGTCGCGTCGTTCCCGCGTCACATGCTCCTGGCCCAACTCCCGGAGGGCCTGGATGAGCAGGCCGCTCAACCGGCCGGCCGCCTCCATGTTCCGCGGCGTCGTCCGCCGGAGTTGGATGGTGGTCGGGCCGATCTGGACCGTCCGGGCCGGGCCGTCGGTCAGGAACACCGCCTTCGCCGGCACCTGTTCGGAAAGGCCCAGGGCGTTCGCGGCATACGCCCCCGCC
>JBGTAO010000449.1:0-2698 GCA_041749835.1 Gemmata sp.
TTGAGGCCACGTCGTGGGGGCCAAATACGCTCACGTCGGGCTCTCGCCGCAGTTGGGGATCGACATAAACACGGTTCGCGCTCGTCGCCAGGTACCCAGGTGGCAGGAGCCGTTTGAGGGCAGCCTGGAGATAGATGATGAGCGTGTTATGCAGGGTTGGGAACACCATCGGGCGTTCCAACCACGGATCCATTCCGGGAAACGGCGACGGCATGGCAACCCCTCCCGAATCTCGATTAACCCCGCTTCATCGCCCCGAGCGCACCTGCCAAGAATTCGCGCACGGCGGCTACGAGGCCGTCGATTTCTGCTCGCGTTCGTTTCTCGGTGACGGCAACCGAAACACAATCGGCAAACTGAGGGTACCAATCGCCCAAAGGCAAACCGGCGTGGTAACCGGCACCCCGGAGTTTGGCCAGGAGTTCGGGAACAGCGCCCGGAACCTTCAGTGTGAATTCCTTGGCAAACGGTGCACGGAACCGCAGCGAGATGCCAGGAAGTTTGCACAACTCGGCCGCTGCGTAGTGAGCCTTGCGGATCGAAAGCTCGGCGGTCTCTTCGAGTCCTTGCGGCCCCAGCGCGGTCAGGTGCACGGCAGCACGAAGCGCGAGCAGCCCTTGATTGGTGCAGATGTTACTGGTCGCCTTCTCCCGGCGAATGTGCTGTTCGCGGGTTTGTAGCGTCAGCACCCAGCAGCGCTTCCCGTGGCGATCGGTGGTCTGGCCGACCAGGCGACCCGGGATCTTGCGAAGGTAGTCCGAGTCGCCGCGGCACGCCAGGATGCCGAGGTAGGGACCTCCGTAACCGAGTGGAACGCCAAGCCCCTGTCCTTCGGCCACTGCAATGTCCGCCCCGTAATCCCCGGGGCGTTTCAGTACGCCTGCGCAAACCGGATCGAAGCTGGCAATGAAGATGGCTCCGACTTTGCGAGCAGCATCGCCAATCGCTTGCATCTCTTCGAGGTGCCCAAAGAAGTTCGGCGACTGCCCGATCACACAGACCGTTTGATCGGTGACGGCTTTCGCCACATCGTCCGGGTTCAGGTAGCCATCGGGAGTTGGAAGCACGCGCAACCGGCAATCCAGATTCTCCACGTACGTGGCCAGGGTCGCGCGATATTCAGGGTGAACGCTTTCTGCAATCAACACTTCGCCGTTGCGCTCGGTGATCCCCAGGGCCATGAGCACGGCTTCGGCGACGCTGGAGCCTCCTTCGTAGAGGCTGGCGTTCGCCACATCCAGACCCGTGAGTTGACACATCAGTGTCTGATACTCGAAGACGGCTTGCAGCGTGCCCTGGCTGGCCTCGGCCTGATACGGCGTGTAGGCGGTGTAGAACTCGCTGCGACCGGCGACCGCATCGACCACACTGGGAATGAAGTGATCGTAGGCCCCGCCGCCAAGAAAGCAGATCGCATCGGAGGCAGACTGGTTCCGGGTCGCCAACTGCGAAATGTGCCGTT
Source organism: Gemmata sp. (assembly GCA_041749835.1). Classification (GTDB taxonomy): domain Bacteria; phylum Planctomycetota; class Planctomycetia; order Gemmatales; family Gemmataceae; genus Gemmata. The sequence goes on from JBGTAO010000449.1 coordinate 1,463, forward strand.
GCAGTTCCATCTCGCTCAGCGCTGGCGGGATGGCGAGTGGCCGCTTCAGTCGAAGCTCGGGCGGAATGTTCGCGAATAACTCTTCCACGGACGCCACGCCAATGCGTTCGAGCATCGCCTGCTGTTCGTCGCGTGTATTCAGAACGTATGACACTGGACTCTCCGGAATTCACCAGAAGCGTTGATCGTGTGGGTTCGGTTCCGCTGCTCGACAAAACTGCAAACGGCTTAGTGGCCTTCTTCCGCCAGTTGCGAATCGTACTGGGCCGCGGTCATCAGGTGGTCGAGCGTGGCACCAGCCGCGAGTTTGATCTTGACCATCCAACCCGCGTGGAACGGATCGCCGTTCACGGAGGTGAGGTCCGCCTTGCGCTTGGTCGCCTTATCGTCAAGCAGGATCTCGTTCCTTTCCAGAATCGTGCCTTCAACGGGTGCGTAGATCGACGATGTCGATTTCACCGATTCAATGACCGCCATCTCGTCGCCAGCCGTAACAGCCTTGCCGATTTTGGGCAGTTCCAGGAACGTCGGCTCGGTCAGTTGCTCGACGGCAAACTTCGTGATTCCCACGGTCACAATCTCACCATCGAGCTTGGCCCATTCGTGAGACTTGGCATAGCGCCGATCGGTCGGGTTCATTCGTTACTCCTTCACTCGGGTCAGGGTCATCTCGATGAACTTGGTCCACGCTTTCCCATCGAGCGTGTATTCACCGATCTCGTTCCACTCACCTTTGGGCGTGAGTGTCATGGTGTAGCGAACTTCGGTACCGCGTTGCGGTTCCTTGAACCCCCAGACAAAACCGTTCTCGGTGAGTGCCATGTCGGCATCAATCGATTGACCTTCCTGGCGATAGGCTTTGACCTTGTATTTCTTCGCTTGGGCGTCGTACGACATGACCGCAAGCGCGTTGAAAAGGACCCCTTCCTCATCCTTTCCAGGCAGTTTTCCACGCCCCACGCCTTCGATCAGCAACACTACACCATCCAATCGAACCTGGACGTCCTCGGTTTGCTTGATCGTCTGCTCGGGGCCCGGTCCCATTTTCACCTTGGCATCACCCTTCCATTTGCCAGCCAGGTAATCCAGCTTCTTCATCGCCTCCCGGTTGGCAGCACCGGGTTGCTGCGCGGTTGCTGCGGTCGTTGCCAGGAGCACCACACTCAATGCGAGTCGTGTCATAGGAACCTCAGTCTGGAGTATAGGAATCAGCCTTTCGATCGCTTGTAGAACGGC
>JBGTAO010000450.1:0-5454 GCA_041749835.1 Gemmata sp.
TTCGATCCTTCGCACACGAAGACCGGCACGACGAACTTTGACGGGTCGAGTCGGTGCGACCTCACGAGGCTACGCAAAGCGGGTTGAGCGCGAAATCGTCTGGGTCGGTGGGCGACAGTATCGCCAAACTACTGTGGAAGGCGAACTCGGGCTCAGTAACAATCGCAAGGAAGATGTGAAGCTAGTGATCCGCCGTCGGTTCTCCGGAGAATTGCTCCAGGCCGATGCGTCGCCGGTCACATCACTCCGTGAAGAAGGTGTCTTCTCAGTGAATCGTCGATTCGAATTGATCTGGACAATCCCGTTGAAGTCGGGCGAAGAACGCCGCCTCAAGTACAGCTACACCGTGTTAGTTCCGAACTGAGTCTTACTCCAAACCATCGAGCCGTGTGGCCCCACTTCTGACGGGATCATACGGCTCGTGCCATTGAATCACTTCAATTCGGTTCCCATCCGGATCGTGAATAAAGCAGCGATCGCAATACGGTATCGGCCCGGTTTCCTGTATCGCCACGCCGTGCGCACCGAAGTATTGCCGCGCTGCCATGATATCATCAACACGTAACGCGAAATGCCGCGGGCTCAACGTATCCGGGCTTGGTTGCAGCAAGAGGTGAAGTGTTTGCCCGTCGTCCAGTCGATACCATAACGCAACAAAATCGAATGTCCTGGGTTTGGGAATCTCATGCAAACCCAGTAGCCCGGAATAGAAAGTTCGAGCTTTCTCGACATCCGTAATGAGAATGGAGCAATGATCGAGGTTGCTGAAGCGAATAGCATTCAAGGTGGGTGTCCTCTCGAGTTCTCGTTGCCGGTGGAGTACGATCACCAGGCACGGAGCCGTAACACGGGGTCGAGCAGCGTATGAATCTTTTTCGGGTCAAAACGACAGAAGCGCGTGTCGGTGTCGTGGGCTTATATAACTCCGGGAAAACGGTGCTTCTCACCTCGTTAATCAATCACCTCCAGGACCACGACCCCGATCGCTTTCCCCTGGGATCACCCAATACCCGACTGCGCAAGTTCACGGTTGTACCTCCAGACAACGATTGGGCCGGTTTTAATTACACTGGGCACCGGGACGCGCTGGTCAACCACGGCCGTTGGCCATCCAAAAGCACCGACCGCTCACAGTTCAACTGCCAGTTCGAGCGTTCCGACTGGCGCTACAGCGACTGCCTGTTGAAACTGTATGATCTTCCCGGTGAACGGATCGCCGATGCGGGCATGGTGGGGCGCGATTTCACGGGTTGGTCTGAGAAGATGCTGTCCTTGCTGGTGAACGACACGGGGTATCGAAGCTGTTCGTCGCAATTCCTTGACGCTGTCGCCCGCCCAGAGACGCCGGCACCCGAGCTGCTTCGCAGCTACAAACTTGCCCTTGCTAACCTCATCCTGAATTACAAGCCGTTAATCTCTCCATCGACATTCCTGCTGGATACCAATGGAGTCCCGGCGCGGCCCGATACTCCCGAGAATTTGGCGGCAACGCGGGTGAGTGGTATCGGCTCGAGCCAGGAGTTTTGCCCGCTGCCCGTCTCCCGCCGAATTGCAGGCTCCGAATTGTTCGAGTCGTATTCACGACATTACTCTGCGTATGTCGAAAGCGTTGTGGTTCCCACGGTGATTGCGTTCCGATCGTGTACCGCTCTGATCGTGTTGGTTGATGTGACCATGCTTCTGGCGGGTGGCGTGGGAATGTATGACGATAACCGACAAATCATCCGCGATCTCTTCGAAGTGCTCGCCCCCGGTGAAAACGCCGTATTTGGCCCGCTGTTTCGAGGATTGAGTAAGGTCTTCCTCCCGCATCAATGGCGGCCAGGCTGGATTACCCGGGTCGCCTTCGTTGCCCCGAAAATGGACCTGGTGCATCCGGCAGACCGCGACCGAATGCTCATGCTCTTGCGACGGATGGCTGAGCGCTATGCGATCGATCGCGACGGACTGCGTTACGACTTCTTCAACCTCGCCTCAGTCGTCTCCACCAAAGCATTACCGTTAACAGAGAATGGGCCGCGTGTGCTTGTTGGAACACCACTGCGCGACTCCAGCGGCCGCAAAATCGCCTCGGGTGTGGAACAGCGCTTTACGATTAGCGCGCTTCCGGACGATTGGCCGCGTGAGTGGCCGAACGGTCAGTACGTTTTTCCCGACGTGTACCCACGAATGCCCGCACGAAAGGATTACCCGCCCGATCAGGTGAATCTGGATCGTTTGGCGACGTTCGTCATCGAATAGTCACGAGATCCAGACACCAGCGCAATCAGGGCCGGTAGACAAACTCGTGCATGTTGCACAGCACCACGATCAACTCAACCAGGGCACGTTCACGGGCAACCACCTCGGCGAGTGATGGTGCATGCTGATCGAAGCTCCACGGCAATCGAAAGGCCAACCGTGGCAGAATCAGACTTCGTTGTTCTTCGAGGAAGTCAACTGCCAACCGGCGCTCTTCGGGCTGTACCGGGCGACCCAGAGCCCGTTGGAACAGTGCCGCGATCGTGGCATCGCTGTTTCCGCCGAATTCCTGAATCAGCTTTTGGGAGAACGCCAGGGCTTGCTTGCGCACGAACGGTCCGTTCATCATGATCAACGCCTGCGGGGCAAAGGTGCTCACGGGCCGTACGCTACACGTATTCAGGGTGTCAGGTTGATCGAACGCTTCAAACAATGGTAGGCGGACATTACGCTTGTTGAACAAGTAGATCGCCCGTCGTGTGTGTTGCGCCGGATCTGGCGTCACGAGCCACAGCCCATCAGGTTCATCCTCGGTGAAGATCAAATCGTACACCTCCGGCTCCAGCGGAACGCGGACAGATGCCCCGCCCAACTGCCGGTTCAACTGACCAGTCACTGCCATCAGGGAATCCCGAATCACCTCGGCATCCAGGCGTTTTCGGTTCATGCGCCACAACAGCCGGTTCTCGGGATCGAGCTTGGCTCCCTGTTCTGTGGTTGAGACTTGGCGATAGGTCGCTGACGTGACAATCAGGCGATGAATCTCCTTGAGCGACCATTTCTTTTCGATCAACTCGGTCGCGAGCCAGTCCAGTAGTTCCGGGTGCGTTGGGCGATCACCGCGTGTTCCAAAATCGTTTGGCGTTGCCACGATTCCCCGACTGAAATGCGACTGCCAGATTCGATTCACAATCACCCGTGCTGTGAGTGGATGCTTCGTATCGGTGAGCCATTCGGCAAGTTGGAGTCGCGTCGTAAAGGCTTGTGATTCACCGTTCAGCACACGAGGAACACTCATTCCGACCGCAGCGGTTTTCCGGTGGGGATCGCCCCGCTTCAAAACGAAGGTTTGTGGTGCATCACCGACAGTCTTGATTGCCCAGGCAGCGGGGTTGGGCGCTGGCATCCGAGCTTCTAGCTCATGAAGCCGCGCTCGCAACCCAGCACGCTTGACGCGATCGTTAGCAGAGAGGGCGGCAAGCACCTCATCCCAGGTCACCTTGAGTAATGGCCCGGTTTCGGCGACGAGCTTCTTTTGCTCCAGGGTGCGCTTCTCGCTCGGGGTCTCCAGGGCGACCCGGTAGTGAGCTTCCAGAGCCATGCGCTTGTGCTGCGTGAGCTGCGCGCGATACGGAGAATCGATGGCCTGAATTTGTTTTTTGATGGGGCCGATCAGCGTGTTCAGTTCCTCGGCTCGGGCTTTTCGTGCCAGCCGTTGCTCGTCCGTCGAGAGGTCCACATCGACATACTCCACCGGCCCGAAGAAGGCCTGTAGGCGGTAGTAGTCCCCGGCGGAAATGGGATCAAACTTATGATCGTGACAGCGGGCACAACCGACTGTGAGACCCACGAAAGCCGCGCTAACACCGGCGACCATTTCCGTCAGTCTTTCCTGACGGAGGACGGCACCATCGAGGTTCCCACTGACCATGTGAACGGGGCCGCAACGATGCATGCCTGTCGCGATCCAGAGCGGTGCGGCCACACGCGGCGATTGACCCTGTGCCAGCTCATCACCGGCAAGTTGCTCACGGATGAACTGATCGTACGGTTTGTCGGCGTTGAAGCTCTCGATGACATAGTCACGATAGCGCCAGGCGTGGGGTCGGTCTGCATCCAGTTCAAACCCGTTACTCTCGGCGAAGCGAACGACATCAAGCCAAAGCTGTGCCTGCCGCTCTCCGAAATGCGGCGAGGCAAGCAGGCGGTCAACGAGCCGCTCGTAGGCATTCCCTTCGCGATCATTCAAAAAGGCTTCAACGTCATCGGGGCTGAGTGGCAACCCGGTGAGATCCAGCGCGAGGCGGCGAATGAGTGTGCGTCGGTCCGCCTCACCCGAGGGCGTCAAATTATCTGCTTGTAAACACTGCAGAACGAATTGATCGATGGGGTGAGTACCACCCCACTTTTCGCCGTTCGGGAGTGGGTGAGGCTTGGGAAGTGTTGGACGCTTGATGGATTGGAACGCCCAGTGTTCACGCTGCTTCGGGGTCAACTCCGGATCTTTGTACTTCTCTTGTGTGCGCCCTTCAGGCACCACACCGAGAACCAGGCACAACACTATCAGTAGCTTCAAGCGCGAAGGCATTCCATCAACTCCCATGCGGGATTGTGTCTCTCAACACACAGTATCCCAACAGGAGTTCGATTCGCAAGTCACCCCACGAAGATCCCGTGCACGCGGCCTGTCGGTGCCGGCTTTAGACGAACTCCATTTGATTGAAGATTCTTGAACGCCAGCACCGAGACTTCCGCTCCGATTCCATTACCGATCAAAAGGGTGTCTGGCCCTGTGGTCGTGCGCATGGTCCCCAGGCGAATCCCGGAGCCGAAGTGGCTTTCTTCCCCTGCTGTAAAGTGGGCAAGCACCTTCGAGTCGTCCGCATCGATTACGCGTGCGCGGTTCCCCTGCCATGCTGGTGACACAATGATTTCGTCGTAGCCATCGTTATTCAGGTCCGCAGTTGCCACCGTGATGCCAAACCCGGCACTGCTACCATAGGGGTGAAGAACTGAGAGCAAGGAACCGTCGAGTGAATAGTAGCGAACCACTCCTCCCAGTTTGAGCGAACTCACAACTACGACATCTCCGTGGGATTGGGTTTGGGCGGTTGCAACGTCAATGCCACCGGAGTCTGTACCGGGGAACGCTTGAAACGCAGCAATTCGTGAGAATGATTTTCCTTCGTAGACACGAACTCCGGAGCCAGAATTGCCTGCACGCCCGACAACGATTTCCGCAATGCCATCGCCGGTCAGGTCTCCCAGGGCAACCGAGAGCCCACCAGCGTAGTTCGAACCAAATGGCTTGAAGCGCTTGATGACGCTCCCGCCCTTGCCCGAGAACACCTTAGGCAACAGCGGGGAATTAATCTCCCAGCTCCTTGGGTCGGATGGTGACGCTCCACTTGGGCAGGGTGGCGGAGCGGATCAACCGCGTGGCGATGGGGAGGAACGCCGCCTTTGTCAGACGCACACCTCGCTCGTACACCG
>JBGTAO010000451.1:0-7768 GCA_041749835.1 Gemmata sp.
GTGCATGCCGTGGCATTTCCCTACTCGTTTCCGATTGCCTGTGGCTGGCGTTTGGCACAGCGTCGTCGGGTGCCTTTTTTCGTGACACCCTTTCTCCACTTGGGCGATCTTGACCAGCCAAGCAATCGAACGCGGCAGCAATACACCCGGCCACACCTGCAATGGCTTCTGCACCAGGCCACCGGCATCTTCGTGCAAACACGACTGGAACGGGATGCGGTGATGGCGTTCGGTATACCCGATGAGCGGGTTCATCTGCAAGGGCTCGGAGTCGAAGCGCGTGAGTGCACGGGTGGCGATCGTGAAGCCGAGCGGCAACACTGGGGAGTGGGTAGCAACGAAGCCGTGTTGGGACACCTGGCCAACCAAAGTGAAGAGAAAGGCACCTATGATCTGTTGCGAGCCGCGTCCCGAGCCTGGAAAGCGGGGGAGCGGTTTCACCTTGTGCTCTCTGGACCCATGATGCCGAGTTTCACGCAGTTCTGGTCCCAGTATCGGGATCGAGCTTGTATCCGACAGTTGGGTGTGCTGAGCGAGCAACAGAAACGCGCGTTCTTTGCGGGTATCGACGGATTTGTCCTGCCGTCACGAACCGACTCGTTCGGGCTCGTGTTGTTGGAGGCATGGGCGAACCGAAAGCCCAACATCGTTTACCGAGCAGGAGGGCCGGCAGAACTGGTGCGTGATGGCTGTGATGGTTTCCAAATCGAATGCGGCAATATCGCGGCGCTGGCAGAAGGATTGCGACGATTGGTCCAATCGGCGGCACTGCGCCGAACGCTCGGGGACAACGGCTATGCGCGGCTGGAACGCGAATTCCGCTGGTCGGACAAACTCGAGATTGTCCACGCCGTTATCAGTGATGCGGTGGAACGCAATCGGCGCGGTCACTCCAGCCGCACAACACGCCGCGTGTTCCCAAACTCGACTACTGGAGCTTAAGGATGACAAAATCCACATTGCCGTTTGGCGTCAGAACCTGCAGGACCACACCGCGGTCGCGCTCTCCTTGCTCCACGATTTGACGGAGTTCCTCGGCTGTCGAGATAGCGGCTTTATTCGCTCGCACGATGAGTTGCCCACGGACTAGGCCCGATTGCTCCGCCAGCCCATTGCGAGTTACGCCGGACACCACGACTCCCTGAATGCTTTTGGGTAACCCCATTCGATTGGATAGCTCTGGCGATAATGACACGACGGCCAACCCCAGGTGATCGTAGCTCACCGGCAAGCCCGCGACTTTCAGAGCCTTCACCGTACCAAAATCGTCGGGTTGGTCTTCCACTGTGAGCCGCGTCAGAAAGGGCTGCCCATTCCGCAGCACCACGGCCTCCACAACTTCTCCCACCGGCAGTGCCAGAGTCGCCTTTTGCATGGCTCGTGCCGTTGGGACAAGTTGCCCGTTCAACGTGGTGATGACATCACCGACTCCCAGATTCGCTTTTTCACCAGGTGATTTTGCGAAGACTTTGGTGATCACGACGCCCGCATCTGGCTTGATCTTGAGTTTAGTCGCTGTCGCTTCATCCAGTTCGCTGACCAGGACACCCAGATACGGCCGCCGTACCACTCCGTTCTTGATGAGCTGATCGCTAACGGATTTGGCAAGGTTACTCGACACCGCGAGCCCGACACCCTGAAAGCCACCACTGCGGGTCTTGATCGCAGCCGTGATACCAACGACTTTCCCTTCCATGTTCACAAGTGGGCCGCCACTGTTTCCCGGGTTCACGGCAGCATCGGTCTGAATGAAGTCTTCGTACAGGTTGAGATTCAAGTTATCCCGGCTTTTGCCGCTCACGATCCCGCTCGTGACGGAGCCCGTCAGCCCAAACGGCGCTCCAACAGCCAACACTCGGTCGCCAACTTCCATCCGAGCACTGTCGGCATACTCCAGAAATGGCAACGCTTCTTTTGGCTCCAATCGAATGATCGCGAGATCGGATTTCGGATCGCGGCGAATATCCTTCGAGAGGAACTTCCGGCCATCCTGGAGCGTGACCTCCACCTCGGTGGTAGCGACCACCACATGGTGATTTGTCAGCACCACGCCGGCAGGATCGATGAGCACTCCTGAACCAAACCCCGGATCGAGTTCCCCAGGCTTCGGGGTAGCCTCGGTACGCGCCTTTGCCTCGATGCTGACAACAGCCGGAAGTACCCGCTTCACGACCGGAGCAAACGATTGCCAATCTCGGGGTAACGGTGCTACAGCTACTGGCTCGGGAAGTGCTGGGGCCGGTGGCTGCCCAATGAGTCGTTGGCTCAGGGTAAGACCCGTTACCAGCCCCAGGCCGATGCCGGTTGCCACAAGCGGCCAGCGTGTCCAGGAAAGCATAATGCAGATCCTCGGTGTCTTTCCAACCTGGTGCTGATTGTACCGCGCGCACAAAAGCCCGGCAGCAAGTTGCGCCGGGTGGTGATGAAATTGGAGGGGCAGTTTTGAATCAGGCTGCCTGGCGGATCGGCATGGTTCGAACCGAGCGAACCCGGGGGCGTTCGACCTCACGACATATAAGGGTGTACGAACCACACGCCGGACAAGGACGCGACTCGAGCGAAGACCGTTCGTAATCCGAGACGCTACTTCCGCGTACCCAATTTTTCTCGCACGTCACACATGCGATGTTCCAGACACCCACACTACCCACGGGTCACCATCCTCGAATTGGAAACCGCGAATGCGGTACACGATCAATAGCCAGGGTTATGGCTCATCACAGTCTGGAAGCCGCGAAACCCGTGACAGATCCAGATTCGCCAGCCGGCCAGGGGTACGCCCTGCTCCGTGTGAACGACACTTATGGGCTGTTCCACGAAGTCGAAGGCCTGGAGTACATCCGGGCCGATGTCCCCGACGATCAGGAACGTCTGTCCCAGGAATACTTGCGCATCAGAAATCGGATTCGGTCGCCAAAGATCGAACTGACTGTGTCGATCGGAGCGATTGGGAATGCCAACGGTAAATGCGTTCGGATGCCCCTCACAGTAGCACTGCAGTTCGCCGGGGATGGTCCAGTGTGTCCCAGCCAGGATTGGTTCCAGGTTCGTCTCGTCTTGCAGCTCACGCCGGACACGATCGACTTCCCGAGCCAGTGCTCTCCAACCCGCGAGGCGAGCGGTCATGTCGATCTGCCGGATGGAGAGCGGCTCGGTCGGCGTCGGCGGGCCCGCAAGTTCCGCCAAAAGCGGTCGAACTACCTGGGGATAAAGCAATAAAAAGGATGTGAACAGGCTGGCCGGTAAGCCGAGGTAGAGACAGATTCGGATCGCTCGGGCCGAGGCACCTTCTAACTGCTCCCAGAACCAAACCACTGCTAATACCAGGCCGCTGACATACGCCGGTGCCGGCCAGTTCGGTTGCCCCGGTTTAAGGAGCGTCGCACCCGCAAACAGTAACCAGATTGGTGCGGAGGACCACCATAACAGTTGCACACCCGGATTCGTTTGGGCGTGTGGACGAAATCGCCAGAGGGCCAACAGGTACACCACGATCCACAAGCCCAGCATCATCCCAGCCTGACTGATCAGGAATGTCAGTGGCCCCAGCCATTGAATGCCGCCCGAGCGTTCACCCGCGCCACCCACCTGCCCGAAAACATGGCGAAATGAAACCCACTCATGCTGGTAGTTCCAAAGCAAGATCGGAAGCCAACCCGACATCCCTACGAAGAGAAACAGCCACACACCACCGCGCCGGAGTTCGGCACGGCGCTGCACCATCAGAAAGAGAACCAGCGCAGCGGGCAACAGCACCATGGTGAATTTGGCGAGTACCCCAAATGCGGTGAGCACACCGGCCGCCAACCAGTTCCACCGCCGACCATTCAGAAGCGCACGGTGGAGAAAGACGAGTGCCCAGCACCAACAGGCCATTAACGGTGGGTCGATGGTCATCAAGATCGCGCCGGCTCGCACGAGTGGAAGAGTGACGGCACAAACCATCACCGTGAGGCCGATTCGGGAGCTCCGGTAGATCTCGAATGCGAGTGTATACCAGCCTGCTAACATTAAGCCATGACAGAGCACCGCCGGCATGCGAACCGCAGCAGCCAGATCTCCCGTCAATGCAAGGCTCAGTGACCCAAAGAGTTCGCAGCTTCCCCGGATGAGCCAAGCAACCAACGGCCCCTTGCTGTAATAGCTCCAGTCGAGTTGCTGCGACCAACTCCAGTAATGGGCCTCATCAGGTGCCAGATCCAGCGGACAAGCCACCCAGATGTAAGCGAGCGAAGCCGCCATCGAGATCAGCAACAGTGCGCCCGCGAGCATATCCGCATCCGCACGCCACGCGAGAATGCTTGAGGCCCGGACGCCGCGCGGTCGGGTGAATGTCGGCAGAATGTGCTTCGAGATCACACGCATCGATCACCGCCTCCAGCCCGATTTCCGTCGCAAGTTGGCCCTCATGACGCGACCACAGTTTGCCGTCAACCCGAATCTCGTACGCCCCCGAGATTCCCACAGCGCCAACTAGCTCTTACAATTCATCTTTCCGAGTCACTGTTGTCCCGCGTGGTTGCGCGATCCCAAGCCGCTACCCCTGGATTGAACCGTTTCCAAAACCACTCAAGGTTAGAATTTCCATATGGCCGCCGCCAAGACGAACACTCAGCCCGAAGACCTCTCACTTCAAGATTTGCAAGCTGAGGCTGACACGCTGCGAAAGCGGATCAACCGCTTACGAGAATCCTTGGGCCGCTTCTTTGTCAACAAACAAGAAATCATCGATCTGATGTGCGTGGCAGCAATTGCCCAGGAGCCGCTTTTACTCGTTGGCCCGCCCGGCACCGCCAAGTCGGATCTGGTCCTCAAGTTCAAGGACGCTCTGGGGGTCGAGCAGGGGGATTATTTCGAGTACATGTTGACGCGATTCACAGAACCGAGCGAAATCATTGGTGCTATCGACATCAAAGAACTGCGCGACGGACGGTACATTCGCCGAAAAGAAGGAAAGCTACCCACGGCCAAATTGGTGTTCCTCGACGAGATCTTCAAATCCAATTCCGCGATCCTGAACATTCTGCTCACCATCATTAACGAGAAGAAGTTTTACCAGGAAGGTAAGCCCGAGCCGGTGCCGCTGCGTGTCATGTTCGCGGCGACAAACGAGATCCCCGAGCAAGGGGAGTTGGCCGCACTCAAAGACCGCTTCGTGCTGAAAGTTCTGAGTCGCTCAGTGCAGGACGAGTTCTTCACGGAACTGATTGATGCGGGCCTTCAGGGCGAAGCCTACAAGGGGCTGAACCAAAAACCCTGGTGTGAAGGTCACGCCTCACTCGAGGATTTACTCAAGGCCAATCGTTACCTCACCCATCTCTTTGCTCGCAAGACTGGCGATGGCCGCGGGGAAGAGCAGAACGACCGCCACACCTACTTTCCCCAGGAAGTGTTCAAAGAGTTTCAGCGACTGGTGAAGACCCTGGTTCGGGAAGACAAGATCTTTATTAGCGATCGGAAGCTGGTAAAGCTGTACAAGCTCTTCCGAGTTCGGGCCTGGTTGCTCAGTGGCGGAGTTGTGAGTAAAGACGACCTTCGCTTGCTCTCGTACCTTGGCGAAACTCATCAAGAGATTGAGCACCTCCGGCTGAAAGTTCCGGAGTACCTCGGTGATTCGTGACTTCTCGGCGTTGGCTCATCACGTGTCGTCAGTTGCGGCCACCGGGTCGGTGTTGCTGCCGGCGGGCGGCACTGCGGGCCGCAATCATGCCAACAGGCAACAGCTTGGGGCGCGGTACAACGACACCAATAATGCCGCCATGCCGATCCCAAAGTTCTCGATAGGTCGTTCGTAAAAAGCCAAGCATCTCACGCGAGGGTTGATGCGACAAATACTCTCGCACCAACTCCGCCATGCGCGAGTCGTATTGGTCCTTCGAGTGGGAATGCATGGCATAGCGGCCAGGATGGCGGCGGAGGTCGCCATCGAAATGCGGGCTCACGTGGTAGAGCTCATGAAAAATCGTAATGAGCTTTTCCTCGAAGCTCTGCTCCAGGAACCGCGGCAGGCAGAATGTCAGCACGTAGAGCATCTCACGTTGATCCACAAAATAGCGTTGCACCTGATATTCCATGGTCCCGTGGCGACGAGTCAGGGCTCCTTTGCGAAATCGCAACGGCGTCACGCGGGCCTGGAGTCCGTACCGGCTTCGGTTGCGGGACGGCGTGAAGCTGATCAGGACACGAGGCATTTGGACATGCCGGAGTGCTTCGCATCGCCGGACGACATCATCGCAAAGTTGGTGCATCGCTGCCGAGAAGTCCAGCGGTCGCGGCGTGGTGGCGACCACTGGTACGCGATGCCTTCTCCCTTCGGGAATGACCCAGCGCGCTGGGAGCGGATTGTGCTTGTCCCACCGGAGTTCAAACGGTGGGGAGCGACCCAATTCTCCGTCGCGAGATCCGATCATCCGGTGAAGTGTCCTTACGGGTTACAGTGCAACCGGACGCCATGCTAGGCGGTATTGGCATCGCGGTCAACGACCGAGATTCCGTACTCTCGGTATGGGTTGAGCGCCACCGGTTGCTTCGGAATGCTCAGCCCTCTGTTGTAGGCGTACACATCCGGAAGAATCGGTTCAAGCCTCACCCACGACTCAACCGATATCTGATTCACCAACGTAAGTCAGGTGTGGTTTCATGGCATCGAGCGGAGGGGCGACTCATGCGGACAAAACGGCGTTATCTGGCCGGGCTGACGGCCGCTCTCGGGGTCGCCCTGATGGGGACCACGGGATGCCAAACTTGGTACGGCGGAATGACACTGCCGAGTGGTCGGTATTTGCAGCACTACCCGCAGTATTTTGCACCGGATCCGGCTCACCCGCTCCCACGTGAGCTGGCGAGCCAGGAAGATCCCGAAGGTGCGGCTCGCCGCGCAGGTGGTTTAGGTGGTGCCGGACCCGCTCCGTTACCTCCGCCCGCCCCGGTTCCCGGTGGCGGCCTTCCATGATCCGAACTGCCGTTGATTCCCGGACTCACTGGCGGTATGCGACGCGGACCGAATACAAGGAAGACAGCGGCAGTTGGCACGGACGCTGACTGCCCCGTCCTCCGGGGGAGGAAGCGTCATGCCGCAGGGACAGCAGGGACAGCGGGGGGCGTGGTTGCGTTGTGCAATCGCGGGCATTGGTGCTGTGATCTGTACGTCGACCGTTGGCTGTGAAGGCCTGGATAAATCCAAAGATACGCGGGCACCCATCAATAACAAGCAGGCAGTGCCGGGCTTACCCGGAACGCCAATGCTTCCCGCATCGGGAATGGGTGCTTCTGGGATTAAAACGGGGCAACAGTACGGTTCGTACGGAGCCGGTGCTGGCAACGCCATGCAGACACCAGGTAGTTCGACGGGATTTGGAACCGCGCCTGTAGCGGGTCGCGGTGCTACATCGACGACATACAACCGTGACATGAACGCGGGAACCGCTGGCTATGTGGTACCCACAGCAACCTACCCTCCTCCGGGTGCTGCCTCTCCCCAGGGCCCGATGATTCCATCCGTGGGACCACAAGGTGCAGGGATTCAACAACCGGCAGGGATCGCTGCGACAGCGCCGAACTGGGGTGCCTCGAACGGGAGCACATCTGGCGCTGGCACAGGAGCCAGCATCCCACCCGCTCCCGATCTGAGCCTGGGGCCCGTGCCACCTCCACCACCGTCCGGGCCTGGCTTATCCTCGAATTATGGCCCAATCACCCCGCCTGCGGCCCCGCTCTCACCAAACCGTTGAACTCAAAATTGGGCAGCTTAGAGCAGTTTCGAGAAAGC
>JBGTAO010000452.1:0-3058 GCA_041749835.1 Gemmata sp.
AACAAGGCCGGCGACCTGGAACGCAAAGCCTATCGTGATGGCCAGAACAAGCAGATCGAGGACTCGCTCAAGGAACTGCAAAAGGGGCTTCAGGATTGCCGGGAGAAGCTGGCCCGCCTGGAAGCCGTGCAACCGCAACCACCTGCCCGGGTCGGCCCACCCGAACCCGCGAACCGTGGCATCGCCCCTGCCGATGTGAAAGGGGTGGGCGAAGGTAGCAACGCGGGCGCGGGTAAACCAGGAGTTACTCCGCCAGGTGGTAGCAGCAGTAAGGCCGCCCCCGGCGACGGAAACTGATACGACTTTACGAATAATTGGGGGAGCAGGGGGCGCGAGCCCCCTGTTTTCGTTGCCATAATGCGCTACAATCAAGCTTTATGGAACGACTCAACAAGTTTCTGGCTCACGCGGGTGTCGGTTCTCGACGCTTCTGCGATTCCCTGATCGCGGCACGCCGGGTCAAGGTTGATGGCGTTCTTGTCACCGATATGGGCTTGAAGATCGATCCCAAGCAGCACCAAGTTTCCGTGGACGATCACCCGGTGCGAGCCGAGAAGCTGGTGTACTGGGTGGTCAACAAACCGGTCGGACACCTCTGCACGAATAGCGACCCCGGTGGCCGCCCCCGGGCGATTGATTTGCTTCCGCACGTGGAACAGCGTGTCTACACCGTGGGCCGGCTCGACGAAGGTAGCGAAGGATTGCTGCTCATGACCAACGACGGCGACCTGGCTTCGTCGCTGATGCACCCTCGCTATGGCATTCCCAAAACCTATCTCGTACTGGTCGCCGGTCGCCCGACACCCGAGGACTTGCAAAAGCTGCTCGATGGGGTCTGGCTCAGCGATGGCAAAGTGAAGGCGCGTAGTGCCAAACGGGTGAAGCCGCAGGGGAATAGCACCTGGTTACGCATCGTGCTGACGGAGGGAAAGAACCGCGAGATCCGTCGCATGCTTGCCAAGCAGGGGCACAAGGTGATGCGGCTTCGCCGAGTCGCCATCGGGCCGATCAAGCTCGATAAGCTCCCCAAGGGGAAAGCGCGACGAGTGAACGAAAGCGAACTCACCGAGCTGCGCCAATTCGTCACTAACGCCGCTGAGAAGATCGAGAAAGCCCGCCAGCGGGCCGCGAGCAAGCCCGGCCCCGATTCGCAAAATCCCACGCCACGCGATCCCAAGAACCCCAACTAATGGGTCTCCGCGTTGCCGCACAGGATCACCGGTCGCATGTTCCACCGCACCGCCCGCGTTCGCGATCACGTTCCACTGGCCGAGCGCACCTTTGCCATCCACATCGAGTGCCCCGAAATCGCCGCGACCATTCGCCCGGGGCAGTTCGTCATGCTGCGTCTCCCCGGCACCACCGACCCACTCTTGGGCCGTCCCTTTGCGCTTTACGACACTATTCTGGATGCCGCGGGGAAACCGATTGGGCTGATTGTGGTGTACCTGGTGATCGGCAAGATGACCGGGCGACTCACGGGTGTGGCCACGGGTGAAGCGCTGGAGGTGTGGGGGCCACTGGGACAGCCCTTCCCGGATTTCGATTCTCCGGATCGGGTCACACTTGTGGCAGGCGGAATCGGGCAAACGCCGTTCCTGGCGTATGCACGGCATTTGTTAGGAACACGCGGGTACGCTGGCGAACCGGCTCACCAACGAAGCCGGCATGTGTCGCTCTACTACGGTGTCCGCACGGCAGCACTGGCCGCAGGGGTGGATGATTTCCGTTCGGCGGGTGTGGAAGTTCACCTGGCCAGCGATGATGGGAGTCTGGGCACGCCGGGCTTTGTAACGCAGCTCCTGGTGGAGAATGGCAAGACGGGGCCACTGGTCGGCTGTGGACCTGAACCCATGCTGCGGGCCCTGGCCAAGGTCGCCGCGGCCTGGGACGTCTCGTGTCATGCGTCGCTCGAAACGCCCATGGCCTGCGGAATCGGGATCTGCTTCAGTTGCGTGACAAAAGTTCGAACTCCCGATGGCGACTGGGACTACAAACGTGTCTGCATCGATGGCCCCGTGTTCGATGCCGCCCAGTTGATCTGGGAGTGAGCGACACTCGGTTCGTCGTTCGATTACCCACCACACCCGCCGCACCCACCACAACCCCCGCCGCCGCAACCCCCGCCACCATCTCCGCCGCCGCTCGAACTACTACAGCCCGTGCCACATCCACCTGAAGCACTCGACGATATTGACCGTGGATACCAGACGCCCAGCGCCATCATCGCCGGGTCTGTCAACACCGCCAGCGCGACAGTACCGTACAGCGCGACCGACATTCCAACTGCCTCAGGTACTTCGGTCGCTGCGGTGGCCCTACGCTGCGCAACTCGCATGCTGTTCAGAGCGCTTTTACCCCAGCGAGTGAGTCGGGTGAACGCTGGAAGTATCAGCACCACCGCCAGGATGCTGGCCACGACAATGCTGGCGATCAGGTAGCCAACCGGGTGCCCATTCCGAATTCCCGCGGTTAGCCGTGGCAGCGCAAGCCCGAACAGCACGATTGTCACTGGTACGATTGCCAGGGTGGCGGCTCCGAGCGTTTGCAGCACGGTCATGCGATAACCCGCCGCGGTTAGTTGGCTGGCACGCTCGGCATAAGCATCGTTCACGTCCTGGGCGAGCCGCTTCCGGGCACCGAGATCCGCACGGTTCACAGGGAGTGCGTGAAGAACTGCATATTCGATGGGCGTCAGGCTTGTGAGTACGGTTCCCGAATCGCTGCGCTCCAGCGATTGGCCATCTTCCGACACTCGGGCAGTCCCAACCGCAACCAGTCGCGCGGTGGCCGCCGTGAGCAAGCGGTGCGGCCCACCTGTGAGGTAAGCCGCGTCGGCCCAGTCGAGACCGGGGCACTGGTCGTCGGGGAGATCGCCCGGCTGGCGCAGCCACTCGCGGAGGAGCCAGCCCAGTAGTAACGCCACCACCAATTGCGGGATCAGGAAGCGTAAGAAGTTCGGCCCATCCACTTCAAACGGATTGGCCACTTCGCCCCGGCAACCGGAAAGTGTGATCACGAGCATCAACCCGACACAGGCGAGCACGGCGATCCGTCG
>JBGTAO010000453.1:0-8587 GCA_041749835.1 Gemmata sp.
CCTGAGAATTCGGGTTCGACTGGGCCTGGAGTAGCACATCGAGGGCCAGCTCCGTCTGCGTCTCGGGTAACCCGTGGACGAGTATCGTGAACACCAGCTTGTGCATCACCTGGGGCGATAGCGTTTCCATGCTGTGAGTGAGGTTGGCGGCGGACGGAAGCCCGGAGCGGATGGATGGTCGGGGCGAAGCCGTCGGGTCTCGAGTTTCAACGCCAACTCTACATCACGATTTGTGCCGGATGGGCCAACTGAACCGATTTTCCCGCTGTAAGCTCGCTGGCTTAACACTCGACACGAGCGGTTAACATTTGAGCACGGGTTGTCGCACCCCCCGCCAATGTGAACGTCGTTCGGTACAACAGATCAGCGTCATCAGATCACAACAGTGAGAACGGGTCATGTCCGCTCAGCGTTATTTTGTCGGGTTGGATGTGGGTGGTACGACCATGAAGGCGGCGGTGGTCACCGATGCGGGCCATCCGCTCTCCACGCCAGCCGTGCTCGATACACATCCCGAGCGCGGCCAGGACGCCGGTCTGGACACGATGTGCGAAACCATCCGCCAGGCGATTGCCGCTGCCAAGCTGACCCTGAACGATATTGCGGCGATTGGCGTGGCGACCCCCGGGTTGATGGATATCAAAGCCGGGTTGATTCTCGATCCACCGAACCTGAAACCGTGGAAGAACGTACCGGTCCGCGATCACGTGGCTCGGGTCTTCGGGAAGCCCACGGCTTACCAGAATGACGCCAACGCGGCAGCGTATGGCGAGTTCTGGGTCGGTGCCGCACAAGACGCACGGAGCATGGTGCTCTTCACCCTGGGTACGGGTGTGGGTGGGGGAATCATTATCGACGACATGATCATCGAAGGGCAGCACAGCCACGGCGGGGAATTGGGACACTTGCGGATCGAGATGCCTCATCGCGGGCGACTCTGTGGCTGTGGCGCGCGGGGTTGCCTGGAGGCCTATGCCAGTGCCACCAATGTCGTCAACCGGGCGCGCGAAGAGATGGCGTGCTGGCGTGGGCAAACGCTGTTACGCCGCTATTTCACCAGTAACAACGACGAATTCACCGCCAAAGAAGTCTTCGATCTGGCGTCCGCTGGCGATGAACTGGCGATGAAAGTTGTCAACGATACCGCGTATTATTTGGCTTTGGGTGCGTGTGCGGTCATTGCGACGGTCGATCCGGAGATGATTGTCTTCGGTGGCGGCATGGTCGCAGCGGGTGGTTGGTTCCGCAAGATAATCGAAGATTATGTGAAACAGTACGGCTTGCCGTTTCCCACCAAGACGGTGCGCATCGCGTTTGCCAGCCTCGGTTCCGATGCCGGCTTCATTGGTGCCGCGGGTTGTGCCCGCCTGCTCATGACCAACAGATGAGAGTGGAGTAACGACTGCGCATGAGCGACTACGATGATGAACTGACCACCACACTCTCTGCGGCCGATCTCCGGCGGGTTGCTCGCTACCACCGCTGGCTCGTGGCGGTATTGCTCGCGCAACTCGGGCTCTGGTTCGCGTATCTCTTCTTGGGCTGCATGGGCTTCAATGTTTTCGACAACGCCCGACTTCCCGTGATCTTGACGTTCATTCTGGGTGCCGTGGGTGGGATCTACACCTTCTTGCTCTATGCCACCATCAAGCGGCCGATCGTTGGGATCGTGCTCGGGCTTGCCGCGTTCTTCCCGTGCCTTGGAATCCTGGTCTTTCTGGTCGTGAACGGAACAGCAGCCGTGGTACTCCGCGCGGCCGGTGTGAAGGTGGGAATGCTGGGAGTGCACCCGGATGCCATCCCCGAAGATTACGACGTGCTACCGGAAGATGATGAAGATCCGGGTTGGTGATCGGGGTGCGAGGCTACTCGGGTGTGCGGCCCATCAAGTACGCCCGCAACTCCACGAACACATCCGTGCACCGCTGCCGCCAGATCTTGTCGTTGAGTAAGCTCAGGTGCGAAGGGCGAAACAGTACGTGAACCGTGAGCCTGTTCTCTTGGCCAGGGTGCGTGTGGTGCAAATGCAATTCCAGATCGATCAAGCTGGTGTTGCGGCGGTTGAACCCGAGCCAACTCAGTGGCCCGGTATTCGAGGTCTTGCGGCCACCCAAACGCACTTTGATGAGGCCGGGCAAACTCTCGACCACCTCGCCACCGGCATCGTGTACGAAACCGCGCAGCTTCATAATGGCAATCGTTTCGGGCATCCACGCTTCCATGTGAAATGGTAACGCTGGTTGATCACGTGTGGTTGTCGCATGGGCAACCATGGCGGTTGCAGTCAGGGTTTCCGCTGATGCAGCGGTGAGAGGGTTCTGCATTCGCTGCTGCGTGCCGATGGCTTTCGCCGGGTGCGGCGACCGGGCATCCAGCACCGCCTGTGCGCGATTCAACGCGGTATCGAAGCGCTCGGCGAGTTCGCGGGCCGATTGTGGGCGATCCTCCGGGTCTTTCGCCAAACAATCGAACACCAGTTCCTCAACCTCGCGGGGAATCCAACCTGCCAGGCCAATCTCGGCAAACGAGGGGGCATGTTCCGTGGCATGTGCCAGGAGCACATCCATGCTGGATGGCCCGCTGAACGGCAATCGACCTGCCAGAAGTTCGTACATCATGACACCGACCGAATACAGATCGCCACGGTGATCCATCTCTTCGCCGCGGACCTGTTCGGGCGCGATATACCCCGGCGTACCGACAGCGAAGTCCACATTCGTATCGGTGACTTTGCGCATCGCTTCGCCTTCGATCAACTTGGCGAGGCCAAAGTCCATGACCTTGATGCGCTCGCGCGGCGAATCGGGCTCGACCACCATCAGATTGGCAGGCTTGAGATCGCGGTGAATGATGCTTTCGTCGTGCGCTGATTGCAGGACTTCGCACAACTCGCCGATGATACGGCCCACCCGGGGTGCGCTCATCCGGCCATTATTGGCGAGCATGGTTTCCAGGTTCACGCCCTTCACATACTCCATCACGATACACGGCCCGAGGGGATCGCTGAGGCTTGCATCGTAAAGTGTGACGGCACCCGGATGGTGGAAGCGAGCCATCAGAAGGGTTTCGCGCTGAAAGCGATCGCGGAACTTGGCATCGGTCGCGATGTGGTCGTGCATCACCTTGACCACAACATCGCGTGCCAGATCGAGTTGTCGTGCCAGAAACACGCGGCCCATGCCACCTTCACCCAGCAGGCGACGGGCTTCGTACCGACCCAGAAACACGCGACCGATCATGCGCAGTCTCGCTCCGTCATTCAACTCAACCCGGACGATCTGTCGCCACGGGCGAATAACTCTAGAGCATAACGCGACTCTGGGCCAATCGTCATTACGTCAACGCGCCCCAGAATCTCCTTTGGGGCGTTCGGTGGCGGAAATGCCTGTTAGCAATCGGAAACGGGTTTCTGGTGGCGGCAATAAAGTCGGTCACTTGGTGAAACCAATGCGCTGATCTATTTTTTAAGTTCTTTCGGCAGCGACTTGGCCCAGCCCATCTGCACCACCTTCGGTTCCTCGGTCTTGGCGTCCGCGGGGAAGACCAGTTCGTTGGTGGTTGGCGTCTTTTGAATCTGCTCTTTCTTGAAGCTTCCGAGGAACTCTTCTGGCCCGAGGATATCGTCGTAACCCGGCACGCCATAGTGCATGGGCAGCACGAAGAGCCGCGGCTTGATCTGATCGACGACCGCCTTGGCCTGCTCGCCGTTGAGCGTGTAGATACCGCCCACCGGGATCATGAGCACGTCCACTTTCCCCAGTGCCTTGAGTTGCTCGGCCGAGAGCTCGTGGCCCAGGTCGCCGAGGTGCGCAAAGGTGAGTCCATCGGCCTCCACGATCCAGATGCTGTTCTTGCCACGTTGCATGCCATTGACCGGATCGTGATAGGTGCCCAGGGTGCGAACGCGGATTGCGCCGACCTTTTCGTCCACAGCCTTCCAGTCGGTTCGCTTGCCATCCTTCTGCACGGTGACCCCTTCGAAGACCCGGCCCTTCTCCTTGAGAATCTCGAGTTGGTTGTGGTCGTTGTGGGGATGGCTGATGAGTGTGATGTCGGCGGCCAGGCGCGGTGGCGAGAAGGCTGGGATCGCGTGCGGATCGAACACCACCAGCTTGCCGCTGGGAGTTTCGAGCTGGAAGAAGGACTGCCCAAACCAGCGCAGCTTGGCTTTCTTCTCGGCATCCTGTGCGGTCGCCGACTGCCCCAGGAATACGACGGCCAACAGTGGCAGCGCGAACAGCGTGTATCGGAGCATGGTCGTTTCTCGCATGTTGGCCGGTGGGAATCGGCGTGAGGCGTTACTGGCCCAGGAACCACTTCATCAGGTGCCAGCCGGGGTCGAAACTCAAGCCCGTGCTAGCAGCGGTGAGTTCATCATACTGGGTGGCGGCGTTGGCAGTAATCCCGGTCCCGGCTGCGGCGAAGGCCACGGCACCGTAGGCGTGTGCCCGGGTGGCGAGCGTGGTGCGGTGATCGGGCTCGATGAGGATGCGGTGATCGCCATAGCGAGGCAAAGCGGCCAATAGTGGCGCGACGATGTGCTCGTCGATCTGCTCCAGCGCTTTCACTTTCTCATCGGCTTTGCCTTCGTGTGAAGCTTCATCGGGTGCTTCGACATGAACACACACGAGGTCGAACGCCCCCAGCGCCTCCACGGCGTAGTTCCCCTTGTTGGCGTAGTTCGTATCGAGGTAGCCCGTGGCCCCAGGAACATCAATGCGATGCCAGCCGAGCAGCACGCCAACACCGCGCACGAGATCGACCGCCGAGATGATCGCTCCCGATTCCCCGTAGGTTTCGCGGAAGGGCGCGACCTGCGGTGCCTTGCCCTGGCCCCACAGCCAGACCTGCGTGGCCGGCTTCTTCCCCTCGGCGATCCGGCGCTGATTCACCGGGTG
The DNA here is from genome assembly GCA_041749835.1 of Gemmata sp. Taxonomy (GTDB): domain Bacteria; phylum Planctomycetota; class Planctomycetia; order Gemmatales; family Gemmataceae; genus Gemmata. The sequence goes on from JBGTAO010000453.1 coordinate 4,899, forward strand.
TGCAGCGAGGATCGGCTTGCTCGCTTCCATCAGTGACACCAGCATGTCACGCCCGGGGCCTTGTGGCAGGTAGTTGGCCACGGGCTTGTCCGGGATATCGTGCGGCGGTTGCGTCTTCATCCCCGCGAACGGCGATTGTGCGCTCGTCCCGCGCCACACCAGGATGTTGCGGTACTGCACACCCGGGTGGAACTCCAGCACGCCCCCGTTCAACTCGCGGCCACCGAGTTCGTGCTGCAAGGCTTGGATGAGCGGCGCGCCGTCTTCACTCGATATGTGCCCGGCCGTGAAGTCCTTCATTGTGCCATCGGGGACAAACACCAGGTTGCAACGGATCGCCCAGTCGTTCGGCCCCAGGTGAATGCCCATCGCCGCGGTTTCGAGCGGGGCTCGACCGGTGTACACCATCAGCGGATCGTAACCGAACAGTGACAGCGTGGCGACATCGGAGGCCGGTGTCAGCGAGGGCGGTACGTTGTTGGCCAAGCCCACGACTCCCATTCGAGCCACGCGGTCCATGTTCGGAATCCGTGCAGCCTGCAACGGAGTGCGTTGCCCCAACTCGGCCACGGGTTCGTCGGCGCAACCATCGGGAATAACAATGACGTATTTCATGTGCGGATTGTACCAACTGGGAACCGTGTTCAGCGATTGTGGGCTGGCCAGTCTGCCGCAGCAAAGTTCACCACTTCTCGTGGCTTCGCTACCTTGTCCAGCCGGTTCGACCCGATCGAATACCCTTATCATGGAGACAGATTCGCTGCCAAGCAACCGACCGCGCGGCAGAATTGAGCTTACAGTTCCGTTGCCAATTTGCCCGTGGCTGTGCCCCGACCTCGAGGTTGACCCTCAGCCGGCCTGCTCCCGATTTTTCGGGAGATACTATCGTTCCGCTCACGCGGGTGGTATTCTCGGAAGGGAATAGACCATGTGGGCACGATTCGCATGGCGGGATTCTTCTCCCAGCCAACCCACAATCTGGCCCCATTCGCCTGCGGGGCTTTCTGGTACCAAATCTGGTGGTACCGTGGCACGTCCTTTCCCGATCAGGGGTGACGCGATGACCAAACTTGATCACGGTGAACTCAGGGTTGAAGTCCCTGTGGGATTCCTGCTCTCGGAAGAGCAAGAACTGTCGGTCTCGGTGGACCGACCCGGAGGCGATCCATTGCCAATCCGGCTCCGCTTGATCCCGGCGCGCCCGTCGGTTGTCCCGGACACCGACTACGCGAGCGAGAGAACCCCACTGTCCATCGGTTGGCCCTCCCGTCGCGGCTCAGAATTGCAGGACGACGGTTATCACGGATTCGATGTGGGCGGCGGCGATTGATTGAGCTGTGAAACAGACCTGGCCGGCGCATCCGTCCGGCCAGGCAATCACCTCGTGGTCGTCTCTTGCGAACACCTCACCTCGGGTTTACTTCTTCTCAATGCGGTAAAGCGCTTTCTCGGTTCGGAGTAAGAGCGCGTCGCCATCGACACCGTAGCTTGCCAGGGCTTTCTCACCGAGCTTATTCGTGGACACCAACTCGAAGCTGCTGCCCGGCTTGAACACCGTGCTCGTGCCCGTTTCATCGAGCAAGTAGATGTGCCCATTGGCGGCGAGTGGCGAGGCCGAGAACGCGCCACCGATTCGTTCGCTCCAGCGCTCTGCCCCCGTCTTGCCGTCCAGACAACTGAGCGTGCCGTTATCCGAGACCATGTAGACCACGTCGTCGACTAGCAGCAGGCTCGGGTTGTGCGGCACGTTCTTCTTCACCATCCACGCCAGATGCGTCTTCGTCACATCGCCCAGGCCATCCGGTTTGATGGCAAGTAACTGCGGCGTGTTGTACCCGGTGCAGATGTAAACCAGGCCGTTCCCGTACACCGGCTTCGGGACTACCGAGTAACCGCCGTCGTACTTCGCTCGCCAGATCTCCTTGCCCGTGGCCGGGTCCAGCGACATCACCACACCACTGCCCGCCGAGATGAGTTGCTCTTTGCCATCGAGCGTGAGCAGCAACGGTGTCGAAAACGAGAAGGGTTGAATCACCTTCAGGTTTCGCGGGGTCTGCCACACCACTTCGCCCGTCTTCCGATTCAGCGCGACGATTTTCTGGTGATCCGTTCCGTCGATGCTGAAGATGAGCTTGTCGCCCACGAGAATCGGCGATCCGCCGTTACCGTGAACGGGCTTGTACTTCAGTGTCTCCTGCTTCCAGATGATCGTGCCATCCTTGGCGTTCAGGCAAGCCGTGCCCATGTGCCCGAAGTGAATGAACACCTGATCGCCATCGATGATTGCCGTGGGGCTAGCGTTGCTGTTCTTCGAGTGAATGTCGGGTGCGTCCTGCTTGCTGCGTTGGAACACCTCCGTATCCCAGCGCACCTGGCCGGTTTTCGCATCCAGCGCCAGCGCTCGCAGGGAAACGCTGTTACTGTTGCGATCAGGCACAGCCGTGGTGACAACGATCGTACCAGCGGCCACCGCGGGCGACGACCAACCCTTGCCCGGCAATTCCTTGCGCCAGGTTACATTCGTCTTCTGGTCCCACTCGGTCGGGAGCTTGGCGGTTGCGGCATGGCCATCTTGAGTGGGGCCGCGGAACTGCGCCCAGTCAGCCGCCGAAACGGTGATGGGAAACGCCAGCGTGATGGCGAGGCCAACGAACAATCGGAGCATCGGGGGAACTCCAAAACAAGATGGGGAACGCGGGTTCCCCGAGAGTGCGGGAGGGTGTTGAGCAGTGTATGATCGAACCCCAGCGAAGGCTGGGAGAAAACGGGCGTGCCGCATCATTCGCTCGATGTGCCGCGGCGGATATGCGAAACGAGATCGTACGCACCGATCAGGGCATCGAGCTCCGCGGCCAGTTGTTCATACGTTGCTTGGTTGGTGACCAGCACAATCTCGACACGCTCCGGGTCGCTCGGCTCGGGCAGCGGGCCTAGCGCAGGTTCGAAGTGAAGCGTGGCGAGTGTCTGGGCATCGAAGCCTGTCAGTTCCAACTCTGGAGTCGCCTGCAGTTCCGTGAGCAACTTGGCCAGCTTGGTCGGGTCGTAGCGCCCCTGGGCTTCCTGATTGTTGAGCAGCACGTTCAGCGCTTTCTCGCGGGCCTCGCTCAACTGCACGACCGAAACCGGTACTTCGCGCACGCCAAGATCCTGCAAGATTCGCAGCCGGGCATGACCACCGACCACGTGCCCGGTACTCTCGTTCCAGACCAGCGGTTCGACCAACCCAAACGCACAGATGCCCGCTCGAAGCTTGCGATAAGCCAGTGAAGTGGGTGCGAGCAGACGCCGGGGGTTGTAGGGTGCGGGCTTCAATTCCCTGATTGGCAACGTACGGAGTTCGAGTGTCGTTTCCACGATGTGCTCCTGATGTTGGCGTGGCGAATGGGTTCGAGCAAGAACGGCTGCGCTCGGTCGAGAAGTGAATATCTGTATACTCTATGCACGAGGATTGGCTTGGTGTCAAGTAACGGCGCGCTGCGTCCGGTTGTAGCGGCGGCACGAGCCGGAGTTGCGGCGGCGGTGGGGAGTCCGCATGATGTGGGAAGCGGGAATTCGTTATGATCGCAACTGGGAATACCTCCACTTTTCGAGTAACTCCGTGATCCGGTTCAACTGCAGCCACTGCGGCCGGCATTACGAACTGGCCGACGCGATGGCGCACCTGCCACTGATGTGTAAAGGATGCGGGC